>VAYC01000155.1:0-3542 GCA_005885025.1 Actinomycetota bacterium
AGATCCGATGCGAAACGGCCAGAACCTCGGTGTCCTCCTCGCGAAGCTGCTCCGGATCGATCCGCGCCCAAAGGGCAGCAAGCCGTACGGGATACCGCCGGACAACCCCTTCGTCGGGAGGGCCGGCGCCCGAGGCGAGATCTGGGCCTACGGGCTTCGGAACCCGTGGCGGTTCGAATTCGACCGCGAGACCGGTGACCTCTGGATCGGCGACGTCGGGGGAAGCGAAAGAGAAGAGGTGGACTTCCAGCGTGCCGGGTCCCGGGGCGGCCAGAACTACGGCTGGAACCTCATGGAAGGTACGGTCCGGCACTCGGACAACCTTCTGGCTGGGATGACGCTCCCCGTGTTCGAGTACCCCACGCACTCGGATGGCACCTGCGCGATCGTGGGTGGCTTCCTGTACCGGGGATCGGCCGTCGCGCATCTCGGCGGCGCCTATCTGTACAGCGACGACTGCAACGGGACCATCAAGGCGTTGGTGCTGCGCGGGGGAAAGGTCGTGCAGCGAGGCTCCCTCGGGATCTCCGCCCAGTCGGTGTCCTCGTTCGGCCAGGACTTGAACGGCGAGCTGTACGTCCTGACGTTGGGCGGACCGGTCTACCGGATCGTTCCTGCCTAGTCAGGTCGGTCAAGCTCGTCTCCACGTGTTGATCCGCCCTTGATTCGCTCAATCCCCGGAGGACCACAGCCGAATCATTGGTTGAGGGCACTCTGGAGGGAAAGACAACATGGACTCGCCCGCTCGACCCGGACTTCCGCGCCAAAGAACCAGACGTGCACTCGTATTGGCTGCATGCGCTCTTGTGCTGTCAGCATGCGCGCGTTCGCCAGCCAGCCCGATTGGGTCCCCTTCGTTGCCCTCCCCCGGGCGTTCGCAGGTTTCGATTTCACCATCTCAGGAGGTGAAGGCGGCCGTGCGCTTGTACCTGCGGAATGACGCCATCAACAATTACGGGGCGATGGCGAAAGAGACGACCGGCACGATCAGTAACGTTTGGACGTGGTTCGACCAGGAGTATGGGAGCTGCAACTGCCCACCGGAGAAGCTGACCATTACACGGCTTCGCGTGACGCGTGTGAAGGACGACCAGGCGACCGTCGACCTGCTCGCCAGCCTCCGGGGCGAAGATCACGTGACGAGGTTCTCGGGACCGATGATCCTCGTGAAGAGGCCAACCGGCTGGCTGGTCCAAGACTACCGCCGCAACGGGGAGGATTTCGCGCGGCTGATCGTACCCCTCACGGGCACGACCACGGTCGCGGGCGTCAGAGTCAACATCCTCGGTATCGGTTACCAAGGCGATGGTTCGGGGACCCTGTTCTATGAGATCGCCGACCTGAGGTCCGCGCCCATCCGAATCGAGAAGATCGCCCTGCGAGATGGCGGGAAGATGTTCTGGGCGACGAGCTGGGGATCCGAAAGCGCTCGCATGGTAGATGCTGGCTCTGTCGCCACGCGCGGTTTTGACTGGCTTCGTCCCACTCCTCTCCCGAAGGAGAACCCAGACCACCTCGAGATTGTGGTCAAGGACCTCGGATCGGGCCGGCAGTTTAACCTCACGCTCTCAATGAAGAGCGCCTGAGCGGGCTCAGCGTTAGCCGCGCGACGCCACGGTCAGGCCGAGGGGCTTTCTCACCAGCGTCTTCGATTCCGTGGCCAGCCTGCGGGCCGTCTCCAGCAACGCGGCGCCGGCCGGCGAGTCGGGATCCGACACCACGATCGGCGTGCCGATGTCTCCTCCTGCCCGGACTTCGGGAATCAGTGGGATCTGGCCGAGGAGCGGGACGCCGAGCGTGCGGGCCGCCTCCTGGCCGCCTCCTTCGCCGAAGACGTTCGTCCGGCCCCCGCAGTGCGGGCAGACGAAGTACGACATGTTCTCCACCACGCCCATGACCTTCAGGTGGGTCTGCACGGCCATCTTCCCGGCCCGCTCGGCAACCTTGCGCGCGGCTTCCTGCGGCGTGGTCACGACGAGCATCTGGGCGCCCGGCAGGAATCCCGCCATTGAGATCGAAACATCGCCCGTGCCGGGGGGAAGGTCCGCCAGCAGGAAGTCCAGCTCCCCCCAGTACACGTCCCCCAGGAACTGCTGGACGGCCTTGTGGAGCATGGGCCCTCGCCAGATGACGGGCTGCTCCTCAGGGACGAAGAACCCCATCGAGATGATGCGCACCCCGTGCGCCTCCAGAGGCAGGATCATGTTGTTGAAGCCGACGGGCTGTCCCGAGACGCCCATCATGCGCGGGACCGAGAACCCCCAGACGTCCACGTCGACGATCCCGACGCGGTGTCCCTCGGCCGCGAGCGCGGCCGCCAGGTTCACGGTGACGGTCGACTTGCCGACCCCGCCCTTGCCGGAGGCCACGGCGATCACCGCAGTGTCGCCTTCGGTGAAGAACGTACGCTGCTCGACCGGAGCGGTTCCGCCGCGGAGCTTCGTCACGAGGTCCTTGCGCTGGTCCTCGTTCATCTCGCCCAGGATGACCTCGACGCGCTGACCCGCGTCCAGGATCGGACCCACGGCAGCTCGCACGTCGGTGTCGATGCGATCCTTCAGGGGGCATCCGGCGATGGTGAGCAGGACATAGACGCGGACGAGCCCGTCTTCGACCTCGATCCCCTTGAGCATGCCGACGTCCTCGATCGGCTTGCCGATCTCGGGGTCGAGGACGTTTCGAAGCGCCTGGCGAACCTCTTCTTTGGTTGGCATGGCCTGGCTCCGGATTATGCTGATTAGGACGGTGCTTACCTCGATAATACGGGGTCCTGTCCCTGAAGCGTGGACCGGTCCGGGAGGAGGCTGGCGGTGCCGGAGACCAAAGCCCTCGAGGTCCACAAGGCCCTGGCGGACGATACCCGGTACCGGCTGTACCGATACATCGGCCTGGCCGCCCGGCCCGTCTCGGTGCGCGAGATGTCCCGGCGGCTCTCCTTACACCCGAACACGCTCCGTCCCCACCTGCGCCGGCTGGAAGAGGCCGGGCTGATTTCTCGGGAGGTTCGGAAGACGGCGGCGGTTGGTCGCCCGCAGACGCTGTATTCGGTCCGGGCGGCTGAGGGAGAGGAAGGGCGCGACTACCGGCTGTTGGCCGAGATGTTGTGTGGGCTGGTGCGGGGAAGGGCGGCGTTGCAGCAGGCCCAGAGTCTGGCGCGCCAGTGGGGGTCGTACCTGGTGGCCCAGGGTGGCCCCAAGCCCGGCGTGCGGCTCCCTGCGCGGAGGAATATGGCAATCCTGCAGGAGGCCATGGCCCGGGCCGGGTTCCAGCCGCGGTTCCGGAGGGAAGCCGGGAACTCGACCGTCGAGGTCACGCTGCGCGACTGCCCGTTTCGGGACCTGGCCGATGATCACCGCGACCTGGTGTGCACCCTGCACCGCGGGCTGGTCGAGGGGATGGTGGGCGGGTTGAAGCCGCCCCTGGCCGTGAAGGAGTTCAAGCCGTTTGCCGAGCGAGGGATCTGCCGGCTCCGCGCCGGCTAGCCCTGTCCCGGCGTTTCCGAGCTTCGTGTCAGCTTGAGGCCCACTTCCCGAAGATCCCTT
>VAYC01000155.1:3630-12701 GCA_005885025.1 Actinomycetota bacterium
CTCGTCGAGGAGGTCCCATGTGGTGTGCCGTGAGCGCCCATACAACTTGGCATGGAGGCGCTCCATCAGGTCCGCCGCGCGGGCCAAAGTGAGACCAAGCTCTTGCGCTACGAGCTTGTAGGATGCCCCCTGCTTGCCCAGATCCCAGGCTGCTCGCTCTACATCTGTGAGCGGAAAGCCTGGAAGCGATCCGCTCCCCGGCGACAGATGGCTGCTCAACGCGCGTTTCCGTCGCCGCCAGAATTGCTGTTGCCGCCAAAGGACTTGCCGGTCAGTCCCGTCACCCCTGACAGCAGGTTGGCCAGCTCCATCGGCACGACGAATTTCGTCGACGGCGACGACCCGATCTGCTTCAAAGCGTCCAGGTACTGCAAGCTCATGGTGTTCGCGTCGAGTGTCTTGGCGATCTCGAAGATCTTGGACAGCGCCAGCGAGAAACCCTCGGCTCGCAGGATGGCTGCCTGCCGCTCGCCTTCGGCGTTCAGGATTGCCGACTGCTTGTTGCCCTCGGCCACCGTGATGGCGGCCTGCTTCGTGCCGTCGGCCTCGGTGACCACGGCTCGACGCGTTCGCTCGGCCGACATCTGCCTGGTCATGGCCTCCTGGACGGTGGGCGGCGGGATGATCTCGCGCACCTCGACGTTGGTGACCTTGACGCCCCATCGCTCGGTCACCTCGTCGAGCTTCGTCCGCAACACCAGGTTCATCTCCTCGCGCTTGGACAGCACGTCGTCCAACGACATGTCACCCACCACGCTTCGCAGCGTCGTGGCCGCGATGTTCTGAGCCGCGCCGGCGAAGTTCTGCACTTGCAACACGCTCATCGATGCGTCGACCACCTTGTAGAAGATGATGAAGTCGATCGAGATCGGGGCGTTGTCCTCGGTGATCGCCGTCTGGTGGGGGATCTCCAGGTAGAGCTCGCGGAGGTCCACCCACGTCACCCGGTCGATGATCGGGAAGATCCACACGAGGCCGGGGCCTTTGATCCCAACCGCCCGCCCTAACCGGAACAGCACCAAGCGCTGGTACTCGCGGACGATCTTGATCGCGCTGGGCAGCACCACGATCAGGAGGAACACGATCAACCCCAAGCCCACCCAGAGCCCCGTGCTGACGCCAACCAGGAATGTCGAACTTGCCGTCATCGTGTATCCCCCTCACCTCTGAGCCGGCCGGGAGCGGATCGCCCTGCCAGCTCTTCCTCCGGCGCCCCGATCTCCTCGGGCGCCGGTTCGACCACCAGGTTCACACCTCTTACGTGCACGATCCGCACCGCGGCTCCCGCCGCGATCGGATCGCCGGCAGACTCCGCGGACCATGTCTCGCCGCGGGCCCGCACGGTTCCACGCGGAGCGAGCTCGGTGAGGGCCACGCCCTTCGACCCCTCCAGGACCTCGCGCCCGGTCCTGATGGGCTGTCCCCTCGCGGCGAGCAGCGCCCGCAGGCTGAAGAAAGCGAACAGGCCGGCCCCCACGGCCACCGCCACGATGAGCGGCCGTGACACCTGGGCCGAGGGCACGCTCGGGTTGAACAGGAGCAGGCCCCCCAGGATCAGCGTGGCGATACCGCCCGCAGTGAGGACACCGTGTGCCCTCGCCTTCACGTCCAGCACGAACAACACGGCTGCCACGAGCAGCAGGATGAACCCGGTGAGCTCCACCGGCAGCGTCTCCAGGATGGCCAGGCCGATGACCTCGGCGATCACACCGACCGCCAGCGAGACATGGAAACCGGGGTGGAAGACCCATGCGATAAGGGCCAGAAATCCAATGTTGATCAATATGAACGCGACGTTCGGATCGGCGATCGAATGGAAGAAGCCCTCCCCGAGTGACATCTTGAACGGCACCAGCTGCGCCCGTGGACACAGGCCCGCAACGCTGCCCGTGGTGGCCAACCGTCCCGTCGTCACGTTCGGCCGCGGTCCTGCGTAACATCCGCCGACCACCGCCAGAAGGTTGGTGGTGCTCGATGCCCGGAGGTCGATGACGTGCTGCTGGAACGCCTGGTCATCAGGCGCGCTGATCGACTGGCGCACAGCCTTCTCGGCCCAGTCCGCATTGCGATGCCACCGGTCGGCCAGCGATCGGATGAACGCCGCCGCGTCGTTCGTCACCTTGCCCTGCTCGATGGCGCCCGCCACGCCGACCGGATGGGCCGCTCCGATGTTCGTTCCTGGAGCCATGGCGTTGATGGGACAGGCCAACATGATGAACGTGCCCGCTGACGCGGCCCGAGCCCCGGACGGCGCCGTGTAGCAGATCACCGGAACCTTCGAGGCCAGGATCGCCTTGATGATCTTTCGCATCGAGGAATCGAGGCCGCCCGGGGTGTCGATGGTGATGAGTGCCGCGGAATAGCCTCCCGAGTTCGCGCGGTCGATGCCGCGCTCGATGTAGGAGGCCACGAACGGGTCGACGACCCCGTTCAGCTTCATGGAAAGGACCTTGGGAGAGGGGCTCTGCGCTGCCCCGGCCGCGGCCGCCCCCACCCCGAGGGCGACCAGCGAGGCAAGGAGGACGGACCACGCCCGAACCCTCCACATAACATCCATCATCCCACTGGGGAACACCCTCCGAGCAGGAAATTCCCCGTCGGCTGCGCTCTGCCGCGTCGTCCGACGATAATGAAGAGGACAAACTCGTGGCCGCAAGGCTGCCGTATACCCCATAAGGGAGGCGGAATGGCCTTCGAACGCGAAGGTCCTCTCTCTCGCGAATCGGAGCAGGAATTGATGCGGCAGCTGGTGGCCGGGGACGAAGAGGCGGTCCGAACGCTCTACGCGCGGTTCGGGCGACCCGTCTACACGCTCGGGTTGCGCCTCTTGGGGGGGAGCGAGGCAGCCGAGGAGCTCACCCAGGACGTCTTCCTGGCCGCCTGGCGGAAGGCCGGCCGGTTCGATGCCAACCGCGGCCGGCTTTCCACGTGGCTGATGGCGATCGCCCACAACATGGCGGTGGATCGCCTCCGGCACGACCACGGAGCGACCCGGCCGACCCTGGTCTCGGTTGAGGAGGTTCCCGAGGCCGCGGGCGTGGACGAGGAGGCCTCGCTCCTCGATCGGGATCGCGCTCGCCGCGCGATGGCCTGTCTCTCCATGGCGGAGCGCCAGCTGCTCACCCAGGCGTACTTCTACGGTTGGACCGCTCGGGAGATCGCCGAGGCCGACGGCATACCCCTCGGAACGGTCAAGACCAGACTCAGGACGGCGCTCATCAGGCTACGCGCGGCCAACGCCGAAGAGGCCCGGGCCTCCGCCAAGATGACCGAGGGGGGAGTGCAGTGACCTGTCTCGAGGTCCGGGATCGGCTGACCGAGCATGCCCTGGGGGTGCTTCCTCGCACCGATGCCCGCGAGGTCGAACGCCACCTCGAGCGCTGCGCCGGGTGCCGGAAGGAATCCTCGGAGCTCGTGGAAGGAGCGGCCACCATGGGGTTGTCCCTTCCCTCGGTTCTGGCGCCGGCGTCGCTGGAAGATCAGATCCTCGACCGGTTCCGGCACGCGTCCCGCCAGGTGCCCCATCCCACCCACGGAAGGCTCCGAGTGCTGGCGGCTGCCGCCTTGGCGGCGGCCCTGCTCGCCCTCGGGGCGACCGGCTGGGCCATCGCCGAGAACCGGCACGCGCAGACGCTGCAGGCCGCGGTGAACGAGAAGGTGCGACAGGTGCACAGCCTGGCCGAGGCCATCGCCAGCTTCAAGGGAAGTGGCAAGACCCTGCAGGCCAGCCTCCTTCCCAGGCGCGGCGGACAGGGAAGGGGCTCGGCCGCGATCTTCAGCGCGCCTGGCGCGAACGACATCGTGTTCGTGGACATCGTGCTTCCCCAGAACGCCACCGGCCCCTTCGTGGTGCAGCTCGTCGACGGGGAGAAGGCGATCAACGTGGGCAGGCTTCAGAAGACCCTGGAGGGCGACTGGCTCATGTACAGCTTCTCCGCTCAGGATCTGTCCCACGTCCTGTCCGTCACCGTGCTCGACCGATCGGGAGGACTCGTCCTGACGGGCACGGTGGAGCCCTACGCCGGTCCGTAAGCTCGACCGGGAATCCCTACCCCGCCGCGGGTGTTAGCGTCGTCACGACGATGACCGACATCCAATTCCTCGATTCCATCTTGGGCACGCCCACGCAGCCTCCTCCATCCGATGGAAGCGAGCCCGATGAAGAAGAGGCTCTCGACGCGTACTCCCAGGTCATCACCAGGGTCGCGGAGACCCTGATCCCCTCCGTGGCGAATCTCCGCGTGACCAGGCGCGCCTGGCGCGGAGAGCCCGCGGAAGGCGGGGGGAGCGGCGTCGTGATCACCCCCGACGGCTACATCCTGACCTCGGCCCACGTCCTCGCGGGTACGGAGGCAGGAAGCGCCTCGTTCGTCGACGGGCGAGAGTTCGGCATCGACACCGTGGGAACGGACCCCCTTTCGGACCTGGCAGTGGTCCGGGCATCGGGGACGGGTCTCACTTCGGCCCTCTTGGGTGACGCCTCACGCCTTCGGGTCGGGCAGCTCGTGGTGGCCATCGGGAATCCCCTCGGGTTCGCGGGATCGGTGACGGCGGGGGTGGTCAGCGCGCTCGGCCGCTCGCTCCCCACGCGGGCCGGGTCGGTGAGCCGCGTCGTGGAGAATGTGATCCAGACCGACGCTGCCCTCCACCCGGGGAACTCCGGAGGCGCGCTGGCCGACAGCTCCGGCAGGGTGGTGGGCGTCAACACGGCGGTGGTCGGCCCTGGCGTCGGTCAGGGACTGGGTCTGGCGGTGCCGATCAACGCCACGACCAGGAGGATCGTCGCCGCGCTGATGACCGAAGGTCGTTTCCGCCGTGCCTACCTCGGCCTGGCCGGCGGGCCCAGGCCGCTGCCGCCCAAAGTCGCTCGTGAGATCGCGCGCGAGCGCGGGATCGAGGTGGTCCAGGTGGTCGAGGCGAGTCCCGCGGCCCGGGCCGGCCTTCGCCCCGAGGACCTCATCCTGGACGTCGACGGGCTTCCCATGGAGGGGATGGACGACCTGCAGCGACTGATGGTCGGTGACGCGGTGGGCCGCCGAGTCAGCGTTCGCGTCTTCCGCGACGGAGGGCTCATCACGCTCGACGTCACACCGGTGGAGCTGCTGACGGGTTAAGGCGACGACTGGCGGACAGCCAGCCTTTGGCTAGTGGGAGCTGATGCGGATGATTCCCCGCCCCACCTCGACCGTTCCCTCGCTGGCGAGCTGGCCGAGCATGCGGCTGACGGTCTCCCGAGAGACGTGCAGGACCCCGGCGAGCTGGGCGTGCGTGATCCGGACCGGGATCGGAGCGCCGTTGCCGTTCCCTCCAGCCAACTCTTCCAGCAGCATGCGCAAGCCCACGTCGGCCGGGGCCTGCGTCAGGATGGCGGACCGGCGGATGGTCTTGATCAGACAGTTTCCCGCGCATCGCAACACCCCGAGCGCGATGTCGGGATGGTTCGCTGCGAGGCGATCGAAAGCCGGCCGGGTGAGAGCCAGTACGCGGGCCGTCTCCAGCACGCGGGAGCTGGTCAGGTAGGTGGTCTCCCCGAAGAGCGCCTCGTCCCCGAACGTGCACGACGGGCCGATGAGCTCGACGGTTCGGTAGACCCTTCGCCCCGGGGGCCGGGCCCGAAGCTCCACCATGCCATCGGCCAGCAGGTGGAACGTGTCGGCCGGATCCCCCTGGCGGAACAAGGTCGAACCCGCCCGCTTCGAGCTGGCGCGACAGAACTGCTCCAGCTGCTGGAGCTGCTTCTCCGTCAGCAGCCTGCGCAGTTCGGTTTTCCGAAGCAGCGGGAAGGCCCCGTTCTGGTTCGAGATGGTTGGCATTGTCATCATGGTCTGAACGCCTCATTCGTTCCCCCGAACTCCGGATAGCAAACGAACCAACCGCACCTGTGCTTGGTCTGCTTGGGCCGGGAGTCGAACCTTTCGAGCCCCGTATGATCCAGGCATGTCCGGCATCACCGATGTTGTCGGGATCGGGCTGGCCGGTGGGCAGGGGGTTCGCGCTCGCCCGCTGACCCTCAAGGCTCCCGGCTACCTGCGGTCGAAGGCCGCCATGGCGTTCCTCGGGCGGCGGCTGATCCGGTGGGCGATCCAGATCCTCAGGCACGAGGGCATTAAGCAGTACTA
Organism: Actinomycetota bacterium; assembly: GCA_005885025.1. GTDB lineage: Bacteria > Actinomycetota > UBA4738 > UBA4738 > UBA4738 > AC-52. The sequence goes on from VAYC01000155.1 coordinate 9,750, forward strand.
CCTGATCGCCCACGGCAAGGAGAACCGCTACCAGATCAAAGTGCTCATCGGGTACGGCGAGGAGGCAGGAGTAGACGTCGTGTATTCGCCGGTGAAGTACGACGCCCTCTCGATGGGGAGCGCGGACTCCACGCTCCGGATGCTGGAGTACTGGGACCTGGGAGGTACGGCCCTGGTGTTCCCGACGGATTCCCTGATCGACTTCGACCTCGAGCCGATGGTGCGGACGCATCTCGAGACGGGCGCCATGGTGACGATCGCCGCCATGACCCGCGCTCCGGCCGAGGTGGCCGAGAAGTACGGGGTGATGCTCACCGATCCCGCCGGGAGGGTGTTCTCTTTCGTGGAGAAGCCCACGCTGGCCGAGATCCGCGACCACTTCGGGATCCACGACGAGCTTGAGTTCGAGCGGCTACCCCTGCTCACCAACGCCGGCTTCTACCTGATCGATGCCGCGGCCATCCGCGGGGTGGCTGACGAGCCGCAGGTTGCCGCGCTTCGACGAAAACGACTGGACTTCGGCAAGGATCTCCTGCCCTGGCTGGTCGGGCACGACTACACGGTGCACGCTCACCCCGTCCGCCGGATCGGCGATCTGGGCAACGTACGCGACTATCTGGACACGATGGTCGACGTCCTGCACGGCGAGTTCCAATCGGTGTGCCGGCTGATGGGCCCGCCATTCGATCCCGAGCGGTCCGTGTGGATCGCTCCGGAATCGCTGTCGATGCAGGACGCCGAGACGGGCAGGTCGCTCGCCGAGAAGATCGCCGAGGGGCTGGTCACGATCGGGCCGGCCGTGCGGATCGGCCGCTACTGCGAGATAGGCCCCGGCGTAGTGATCACCGAGTCGAACCTGGACGATGACGTGGAGGTCCGCGGCGGTGCGTCCATCTCCCGGTCGCAGGTCCGGGACGGCGCCATCATCGGGCATGGGGCAACCATCCGGAATGCCGTGATCGGCTCGATGAGCGAGATCCGAAGCGAAGTGGCGGCACCGACCATACTGGACGACTACGTGGGCCTTGGCGACGAGGTCATCGTCTACCCGGGAGTGCACCTCGAGGGTGAGATCTCCGTCTACCCTCGGTTGAAGATCCCGACCGGCATCAAGGTCCCCGCGGGTTCGGAGATCACCGGCCCCGCCGACGTCCTGCGGTACCTGTAGCCCGTAGCATTGGCGCGATGTACATCGGGCTGGCCCTGCCCCACTACGACTACTCGTTCCCCGACGGCAAGCCGCTGTCCTGGGAGCGCCTGGTCGAGGCCGCCCAGCGGGCGGAGGCCCTGGGCTTCGACTCCGTGTGGGTCTCCGACCACTTCTTCCTCGACCTCGCGCGGTACGGTGGGTCGGCCGAGCCCAGCGGCACCGTGGAACCCTTCACCACGCTGGCCGCCCTCGCCACGGCCACCCAGCACATCCGCCTCGGCACCCTTGTGGCCTGCGCGCCGTTCCGTCACCCCGCCCACGTGGCCAAGATGGCCACGACCATCGATCTGATCAGCGGGGGGCGGTTCGACCTCGGCATCGGGGCCGGGTGGTACGAGCGGGAGTTCGAACCCTTCGGTTACGTCTATCCGAGCACCGGCGAGCGGTTCGCCATCCTCGAGGAATCGGTCTCGGTGATCGCCGGCCTGTTCGGGGAGGAGCCGGTCGACCACGAGGGCGAGCGTTTCCGTCTCCACGGCGCCTTCAACCGGCCTCGGCCCGTGTCGCGATCGGACGGTTCGACCGGCCCGCCGATCTGGCTCGGGGGGAAGGGCGGCGATCGCCTGCTGCGCCTCGTGGCCAAGCACGGCGCAGGCTGGAACACCGTGTGGCGGTGGACCCAACGAAACTTCGCCGAGCGCACGGCATTGCGGATGGCGTGGGCGGCGGAAGGGCGGGAGCCGGAGGCGGCCCGGGTCTCGCTCGGGCTCTACACGTTGGTGGGTGAGGACGAACGGGACCTGGTGGCGCGGTACCGTGCGCTCCAGCGATGGTCGCCCGGAGGGGCGCTGGACGGCGAGCTCCTGGACGACTACGCGCGCGACACCCTGACCGGCACGCCGGATGCCTGCCTGGAGCGACTGGCCTGGTTCGCCCGGCAGGGCGTGGAGGAATTCATCGTCGGCGCCGGATCGGTCCCCTTCTCCGTGTACGACTGGTCGATGGTCGAGCTGATCGCGGAGGCCGTCCTCCCGGAGGCTCGGTCGCTGTAGGTCTTCCATGGACTTCCTCGAGGCCGCCCTCACCGTGTTATCCGAAGAAGGCACGGCTCTGCACTGGACGGTGATCCAGGACCTGGCGCTGAAACGAGGATATCTGGACCCCTTCACTCAGCGAGACATTCGCAAGAACCTGCTTGCCGCGCTGGCGCGGGCGGCGAAGCAGGGCCGGGTGGCGAAGCTCGAGACCGGCGTCTACGCCCTGCCGCCGGATACGGAATGATGACCCCCATGCCCGAGCGGCTCTCGTTCCCCCGCCAGCACGCGCGGACCCAGCGGTTCACCCTGGGTCTGCCCCGGAGCTTCTCCATCGCGGGGGACGGCTCCCGGGTGGCGTTCCTGCGATCACCCGGCGGGGAGGACCCGAACACCTGTCTGTGGGTCCTGGACGTGGAGACCGCGACCGAACGGTTGGTCGCCGATCCCCGCACCATCCTGGGCGGCGGCGAGGAGCAGCTGTCGGAGCAGGAGATGGCTCGGAGGGAGCGGGCCAGGGAGACGGCGGCGGGGATCGTCGCCTACGCGGGCGATCGGGACCTGCGGGTTGCGGCCTTCGGCCTGGCCGGTCGGCTGTTCGTGGCCGACTTCGTTTCCAGCGAAGTGCGGGAGCTCCCGGTACCGGGTCCGGTGTTCGACCCGCGGCCCGATCCGACGGGGAGGCGTGTCGCCTACGTCTCCGAGGGCGCCCTCCACGTGATCGACATCGGAGGAGGGCAGGACCGGGTGCTTGCCGCAGACAATGAC
>VAYC01000058.1 GCA_005885025.1 Actinomycetota bacterium
TTCTTGCCCGAGGGGGCCACGGTCACCGTTACGTCGTCGCCGCGCCGCGGTCTGGAACCTACGCTGCTCTTGTGCGAACGGCTGGCCGTCGGCGGCTTCCGGGCCGTGCCACACCTGTCGGCCCGGTTGGTCCAGGGGCCGGGGCAACTCGCCGAGATCGTCGCCAGGCTGAAGGGCGCGGCGGTCACTGAGGTGTTCGTAGTGGGAGGTGATTCCCCTACGCCGGCCGGCCCTTACGGATCGGCGGCCTCCCTCCTGGAGGCATTGAGGGAAGGCGGGCACCGGTTCGAGCGGGTCGGAATCGCGGGATACCCCGAGCGGCACCCGCTCGTCGACGATGCGACGTTGCTGCAGGCGCTCCGGGAGAAGGAGCCGTTTGCTTCCTACCTGGTCACCCAGATCTGCTTCGACGCCGCGGCTATCTTCATGTGGGTCCGCCGCGTTCGGGGCGGGGGATTCCGCCTCCCGATCTTCATCGGCATGCCGGGGGTCGTGAACCGCGTCAAGCTCCTCGAGATGTCGCTCCGCGTCGGCGTGGGAGACTCGCTGCGCTACCTGAGGAAGCACGGCGGCCTGATAGCTCGGCTTGTGCGAAGGGGGGGCTACCGGCCGGACTCGTTCCTGGCGAACCTCACTCCTCTGCTTGAGGAGGCGACGTCGGGCGTGGTGGGCTTGCACATCAACACGTTCAACGAGGTGGAAAGCACGGAGCGGTGGAGGCAGGGCGCAATCGCCCGGCATGGGTACATGGAGCTTCCGGCTTCCTGAGGAGGATTTCGGATGGATCGAGCGCCCCGGCAAGCGAGCGTCGTGGTGATCGGCGCGGGCATCCAGGGCAACAGCATGGCCTACCACCTGGCCAAGTCGGGGTGGAAGGATATCGTGCTCCTGGACAAGGGGCCCCTCCCCAACCCCGGCGGCTCGACCGGTCACGCCGCGAACTTCCTCTTTCCCGTGGACCACTCCAAGGAGATGACGAAGTTCACCCAGGACACCATCCGGCAGTACAAGGAGCTGGGGGTCTTCACCGAAAGCGGGGGGATCGAGGTGGCCCGGACCCCCGAGCGCGTGGAGGAGCTCAAGCGGCGGCTCGCTTCGGCCAAGGCGTGGGGTGAGCCAGCCGAGCTGCTCACGCCCGCCGAGGTCAAGGAGCTGGTCCCCTTCATCAACGAAGACGTCGTCCTCGGGGCTTTCTACACGCCGGGCGTGGGGGTCGTGGACTCGTTACGAGCGGGGACGCTGATGCGAGAGGAGGGCCAGCGGCGAGGGGTGCTCATGGTGCTTGCCAACACCGAGGTGACCGGGATCGACGTCGAGCGGGGGCGTATCCGCGGCGTCCAGACGTCCAAGGGCGACATCGCGGCCGAGGTGATCGTCGTGGCCTGCGGGGTGTGGAGCCCTCGGATCGCTCGGATGGCGGGGACCTCCATCCCACTCACCCCCGCCGTCCACCAGATGATCGACGTCGGCCCGGTCCCGATCCTCGCCGACACGGTCGGGGAGATCGGGTACCCGATCATCCGGGACGTGGACACCAACATGTACGAGCGCCAGCACGGGAGCGAGTTCGAGATCGGCTCCTACGCGCACCGGCCGATCCTCGTGGATCCGGACGACATCCCCGCGATCGAGGAATCGGCGCTCTCTCCGACGGAGCTGCCCTTCACGAAGGAAGACTTCGATCTTCAGATGGAACATGCCCTCGAGCTGTTCCCAGAGATCCTGGGGGACGAAACGGTCGGCATCAAATACGCCGTGAACGGCCTGCTGTCGCTTACGCCTGACGGTTTCCCGATCTTGGGTGAGAGCCCTCAGGTACGAGGCCTGTGGTCGGTGGCCGCGGTGTGGGTGAAGGAGGCGCCCGGGATCGGCCGGACGATCGTGGAGTGGATGACCGACGGGACCCCGGAGATCGACCCGCATTCCTCCGATATCGCGCGGTTCTACGACCACGCGCGAACGAAGACCCACATCCACGCCCGAGCATCGGAGGGCTACAACAAGACCTACGGCATCGTCCACCCCGCCGAGCAATGGCTTTCGAACCGCGAGGTTCGAGTCAGCCCCTTCTTCGCCATGGAGCAAGAGCTCGGCGCAGCGTTCATCGAGACGGCGGGATGGGAACGGCCGAACTGGTACGAGTCGAACGGGTCGCTCCTCGACGAGTACGGGGACCGTGTGATGCCACGGGAGGCAGAGTGGGACGCGCGGTGGTGGTCCCCGATCATCAACGCCGAGCACCTTGCGCTGCGGGAACGGGTCGGCCTGATCGACCTGTCCGCTTTTGCCGTCTTCGACGTGACCGGGCCGGGAGCCCTCGATCTGGTCCAGAAGGTGGCCGTGGCCCAGATGGACGTGCCGGTCGGGAAGGTCGTCTACACGTCGTTCCTGAACGGGGCCGGCGGGGTCAAGGCCGACCTCACGATCATGCGGCTCGGTCCCAGCCACTTCCGCGTGGTGACGGGCGGAATCACAGGCCAGGCCGACCGGAAGTGGGTCGTCGACCACGGGCCGGATGACGGGTCGGTACAGGTCACCGACCACACGTCGGCCTGGTGCACGCTCGGAGTCTGGGGGCCGCGGGCCAGAGATCTGGTGCAGACCTTGACCCCCGAGGATGTCTCGAACGAGGGGTTCCCATTCGCAACATGCCGGTGGATCGACGTCGGGACGGTGCGAGTGATCGCCTCGCGAATCTCCTACGTCGGGGAGCTGGGGTGGGAGCTGCACTGCCCGATGGAGGAGGGCGCCAAGCTGTGGGACACATTGTGGGATGCGGGTCAACCGCTCGGAGTGCTGCCGGTCGGTCTCGGCGTCTACCTCACCACCGGGCGGCTGGAGAAGGGCTATCGCGCGCACGGCAACGAACTCGAGCTCGAGTACAACCTGGTCGAAGCCGGTATGGCGCGCCGCACGATCAAAGAGGATGACTTCATCGGGAAGAAGGCCTACTTGCAGCAGCGCGACGGGCCCACCGCCGCGCTGTTGTGCACGCTCATCGTCGACGACCACATGTCGTCGTCCGGAGTGAAGCGCTACATGCTGGGGCGCGAGCCCGTCTTGACGCCGGACGGCACCGCGCTCGAGGACCGAAAGGGCAGGCGATCGTACGTGACGAGCGCGGGCTCGGGCCCCTCCGTCGGGAAGCACGTCCTGCTCGCCTATCTGCCTCCCGAACAGGCCGAGCTCGGGAGAACCCTGGCGGTGGAGTACTTCGGGGATCGCTATCCAGTGACGGTCGCCGTAGTGGGGAGCACGCCCCTGTTCGATCCTGAGAACACCCGCGTGAAGAGCTGAGGCGGACCGGATGAACATCCTCGTCTGCGTGAAGCGCGTCCCGGTCACGGGCGGAAGGATCTCGCTCACCGCGGACCAGCAGGAGATCGACACACGCTTCCTGGGCTTCACGGTGAGTCCGCACGAAGAATGCGCGGTCGAGGAAGCCGTCCGGCTGATCGAGGCCCACGAGGGATCGAGCGTGGTGCTGACGCTTGGCCCGGAGGCCGCCCTTGAGCAGCTCCGCGACGCCATGGCCATGGGCATCGACCGGGCCGTGCTCCTCGAGACGGATGGACGGGAGTGGGACCCAGGCGCCACGGCCGAGGCCATTGTGCAGGCCGTCCAGGCCCAGCGTGCTGCGGGCGGCGAGTTCGACCTCATCCTGCTGGGCAACGAGGCCGCCGACACCGGGGACTACCAGGTGGCGATCAGGGTGGCGCACGTCCTCGGCCTCCCCTGCGTCTCCGGCGTGAAGGGTCTCGAGATCCGGGACCGGACGGCGGTCGCCAAGCGCGAAGGCCCACGTGGCTGGGAGGTGTTCCAGGTTGGCTTGCCGGCCGTGATCACCGTCAAGGAGGGGATCAACCTGCCCCGATACCCATCGATCCCCGGGCGGCTGAAGGCGAAGAAGAAGCCAGTCGAGCGCGTCATGCCCGAGTGGCGGAGCGGGGGGCTTCAGAAGGTCCGCCTCAAACTCCCCAGGGAGCAGGGCAAAGAGGTGGAGGTCCTGGGGAAGGGGCCGGAGGCAGCACCCGAAGTCGTGAAGGTGCTCCGAGAGTTGGGGGTTATCCCCCCGTGATCCTGGCATTCGTCGAGCACGACGGCGGGCCGAGCGGACTGTCCCTCCAGGCGCTTACGTTCGGGCGAAGCCTGGCGATCGACATGGGGGAGGAGCTCGAAGCCGTGGTGATCGGCGAGAAGGCGCTGCCGATCGCCGAGGGGCTGGCGGCCTACGGGGTGTCCAGGGCGCATGTGGTCGAGCACGACGGCCTTGACGAGTATGCCCCGGAGGCCTGGGCGGAGAGCGTGGTCCAGCTCCTTTCGGCGGTGCGCCCGCAGGTCGTCATCGCTGCCGGGAGCGAGCGGGGCCACGAGGTGATGGCGCACGTGGCCGCGCGAACCGAGCTGCCGCTGGCGGCCAACTGCACCGCAGCGGAGCCGGGCGAACCGTTCCGGGTCACCCGACAGCGGTGGGGAGGATCCCTCCTGGAGGAGGCCCACGTCGTGGGCTCCGTGAAGCTGCTGACGATCGCCCCCCATGCGGTCCAGGCCGAGCCGTCCGCAGAAGTCGGGCACGTCTCCGTCACTCCGTTCATTCCAACCCTCGCCGACAAGGACTTCCGCGTTCGAGTCATGGACCGAATGGAGAAGACAGGCGGCAAGGGGTCGTTGACCGAAGCCCGTGTCGTCGTGGGCGGTGGCCGCGGGGTGGGCAGCGCGGAGGGATTCTCGGCGCTCGAGGAGCTTGCGCGGCTGCTGGGCGGGGTCGTCGGGTGCTCGCGCGCCGTCACCAGCGCGGGGTGGCGTCCCCACTCGGACCAGATCGGGCAGACGGGGGTTCGGATCGCTCCCGACCTGTACATCGCGTGCGGGATCAGCGGGGCCACTCAGCACATCGTCGGGTGCAAGGGCGCAAAGCACATCTTGGTCATCAACACCGACACGGAGGCCCCGATCCTCGCTCGAGCCGACTACGCCGTGATCGGCGACGCGCGGCAGGTTATCCCGGCGTTGGTCGCGGAGATCAGGAAGGCGATCAAGCTGTGAAGTCGAGTCTCCAGATCGCGCAGGAATCCACGCCCCGTCCGATCATCGAGATCGCCGCCGAGGCCGGCCTCGTCGAGGAGGAGGTCGAGCTGTATGGACGGTTCAAGGCCAAGGTCGGATCTCCGTCGATCCTCGCCCGTCTTCGCGACCGCCCTGACGGGCGGATCGTCGTCGTCACGGCCATCACCCCCACCAGAGCGGGCGAAGGGAAGACGACGACATCGGTCGGTCTCACCCAGGGGCTGGGACGCATTGGCCGGCGGGCGATCCTCTGCATGCGCGAGCCATCGACCGGGCCGGTGTTCGGGATCAAGGGTGGAGGCACGGGTGGTGGGTACGCTCAGGTGCTCCCCATGGAGGACATCAACCTCCACTTCACGGGAGACTTCCACGCCATCGCGGCCGCGCACAACCTGCTGGCCGCGGCCCTGGACGCCTCCATCTACAACGACGACCCGCTCGACATCGAACCGAGGACGATCTCCTGGCCGCGCTGCCTGGACGTGAACGACCGGTCCCTCCGGAACATCATCATCGGGTTGGGCGGCACGGCCCACGGGGTTCCTCGGGAGTCCGGGTTCGTCATCACCGCGGCCTCGGAGGTGATGGCGCTGGTCGGCCTGGCCAGAGACCTCGAGGACCTGCGGGAGCGGCTCGGTCGAATCGTGGTGGCCGAGACCAGGGGGCTTCGCCCGGTGACCGCCGAGGACCTCCATGTGGCGGGGGCGATGACCGTGCTCCTGAAGGATGCGCTCCGCCCCAACCTGGTCCAGACGCTCGAAGGGCAGCCGGTGCTCATCCACACCGGTCCATTTGGGAACATCGCCACCGCGAACAACTCGATCGTGGCCGACCGGATCGGGCTGAAGCTGGCCGATTTCGTGATCACCGAAGCCGGGTTCGGCTCCGACCTGGGGTTGGAGAAGTTCTGTCACATCGTGTGCCGGTATGGAGACCTTCGGCCATCGGCCGCCGTCCTCGTGGCCACGGTTCGGGCGATCAAGGCGCACGGCGGGGTGGCCGAAGGGCCGGGGCTGGCCACCCCGGACACGGATGCCCTGAAGCGCGGGGCGGATAACCTGGCGGCTCACGTGGAGATCGTTCAAGCCTTCGGTATCCCATGTGTCGTCTCGATCAACCGTTTCTCGACCGACACCGAGCCGGAGGTGTCGCTGCTCCGGGAACTGGCCGTGGAGGTCGGGGCCGAACAAGTCGTGGTGAACGAAGGCTTCGAGAAAGGGGGCGCGGGGGCCGTCGAGCTGGCGGAGGCGGTGGTCGATGCCATTGGCAGACCGAATGGTTTCGCTCCGATCAATCGCCCGGGGTTGCCCATCAAGGAGCAGATCCAGCGGATCGCCACGCTCTTGTACGGCGCCGACAGCGTCGAGCTCCTCCCCGAGGCCGAGCGGAAGTTGGCGATCCTGACGGATCGTGGGCTGGGTACGCTACCGGTGTGCATGGCCAAGACCCACATGTCCCTCTCGCACGACCCGGTGCAGAAGGGTCGACCGCGCGGCTTCCGCCTGCCCATCCGGAATGTCTTCGCTTGCGTGGGCGCCGGATTCGTTGTCGCGTTGTGCGGGGACATCATGCTGATGCCCGGACTTGGCCGGGAGCCCGCCTTCATGCGGGTGGACGTCGACGACCAAGGTCGGACGGTCGGTCTCTTCTAGGGTCGGCTTGCTGAACCGATGGCGGAGCGCAAGCCTCACGTCGTGCTGGTTCGCCACGGGGAAACCGAATGGAGCGCGGACGGCCGGCACACGGGCCGGACCGACATTCCGCTCACGGATGAGGGTCGTCGCCAGGCGACGGCACTCGGGGGCTGCTTGAAAGAGTGGACGTTCGCCCTGGTACTCGCCAGTCCGCTGCAGCGAGCCACTGAGACCTGTCGGCTCGCAGGGCTGGGGGGTGCCATGCAGATTCGCGGTGACCTCCGGGAATGGGACTACGGCGAGTTCGAGGGCCGGACCACGGCCGACATCAGGACCGCACGCCCGGGGTGGACCGTGTGGACGGACGGCGTACCGGGAGGGGAAACCGCCCACCAGGTGGGCCGGCGGGCCGATCGAATGATCGCCGAGGCCCGAGCCGCAACTGGCGAAGTGGCGCTGTTCTCCCACGGGCACATCCTTCGGGTGCTGGCCGCGCGCTGGATCGATCTCGCTCCGGACCGTGGCCGAAGCCTCGCCCTGGAGACGGCGACGATCAGCGTGCTGGGCTACGAGCGAGAGACCTCCGTGATCACCCGGTGGAACGTCCCGTGCGGGTGAGCAGGCCCGATCGATTAGAGTGTCGGAAGATCACACAGGGGCATGATTCGCCGCGCCCAGGGAACAATCCCCCTGAAAGGGGGGAATTGCTATGGCGCTAGCACGCGAAGAGCTTTCAGATCCGCTGCTCTACCAGCGCTATCTTCGGGCGCTCCGGCAGTACAAAGACCCACAAGAGGAGCAGCTCGAGCCCTCGCCGGGCCACGTGATCCGTTTCTGTCACAACTGCGGTCAGCGAGCGATGTTCCGGCTCGACCCCGAGGGCATCTGGTACGAGTGCCTGCACTGCAAGCACCTCGACTAGAGGTCGGCCTCGCCGGAGACCTGCGCTTCACGGGTGTAGCCTGACTGTCCTTCAGTCTGCACCCGAACCCGCCGAAGGACCGTGCTGATGGAGCGCTTGGGTCCGCAGGACGCCTCGTTTCTCTACCTGGAGACCCCGAGCGTCCATCAGCACGTGGGTGGGGTTGCCGTCCTCGATCCATCCACCGCCCCGAACGGCACCCTGAACTACGACGCGCTGCTTCGCCTCATCTCCTCACGGCTCCACCTCGTGCCACGGTTCCGCCAGCGGGTTCTCTTCCCGCCACTGCCTGTAGCCCGGCCCATCTGGGTGGACGACTCGGAATTCGACATCTCCTTCCATCTTCGCCGGGCTGCGCTTCCGACCCCCGGCGGACGCCGGGAGCTCATCGACTACGTCCAGCGCGTGATCTCGCGGCCGCTCGATCGGACGAAGCCGCTGTGGGAGGCCTACCTGATCGAGGGGCTCGAGGACGGCATGGTCGCCATCCTCACGAAGGTCCACCACGCCATGGTGGACGGCCTGGCCGCGATCGATCTTGCCTCGGCCGTGTTCGACTTCACCCCGGAGCCTCAGATCCTGACACCACCGCCCTGGAACCCTGAACCCGAGCCGGACGGCCTCGACCTGCTCGTCGACGGTGTGCGAGATCAGTTGATGCACCCCATCTCGGGACTCGCCGATCTCGTCCAACGGACGCTCTCCGCGCCGCGCAGGGTGGCCCGCGACGCCGCCCAGGTCGTAGGCGGGCTTCGCCAGATGGCCGAGGGAGGAGTCCTTGCTCCCCCTGGTCCGTTCAACCGAAAGGTCGGTCCGAATCGGCGATTCGCCATGGCCGACGAGCCGCTCCAGACGTTCAAGGATGTGAAGAACGCGCTGGGCGGAACGGTGAACGACGTCGTGCTGGCGACGGTGGCCGGGGCGCTCTACCGGCTGCTCCGTTCCCGGCACGAGCCCACCCGGAACCGGGTCCTTCGAGCGATGGTGCCCGTCTCCGTTCGAACCCGGGATCAGAGATCGGCGATGGGCAATCGCGTCTCCACGATCTTTGTCGAGTTGCCGGTGGGACCGATGGGGGCGAAGAAACGCCTCACCTTGATCAGGGAGCGAACGAAGTCCCTCAAGGAATCGAACTACGCGGTGGGCGCGGAGTTCCTGATGAACATCGGGACGTGGGCTCCACCAACCATTCACGCCATGGCGGCTCGTGCGGCCGCCCGTACCCGGGTCACCAACCTGGTCGTGTCGAACGTGCCGGGGCCGAGATTGCCCATGTACATCGCAGGCGCCCGGCTGCTCGCGCAGTACCCGATCATGCCGATCGGGGAGACCATGGGGCTCTCGATCGCGGTGACGAGTCTCGCCGGGACCATGGCCTTCGGGATCACCGCCGACTGGGACACGCTGCCGGATATCGAGGCCCTGGGCGAAGCGATCGACGACTCCCTGGCAGAGCTGCGCAAGACCGCCGGGAAATAGGGGCCGCCGCTAACCCGCGTCCTCCGAGCTGATGGTCTGATCGTTCCCCTGAGCTCGGTCGTCCAGCCACCCCTCGACGGCGACCAGCCAGCGAACCGGAGCCTCCATCTGCGGGATGTGCCCGAGGTCCTGCAGAACCACCAGCTTCCAGTTCGCATGGAGCACTGCGGCCTCCCGCGCGCTGGCCACCGGGATCAGCGCGTCCCGCCCTCCGTGGATGACCAGGGCCGGCGTCCGCACCGCCTGGACCAGCGCCCGGTACTTGGTGGGGAAGACTTGGGAGCGGAAGATCGACCGGGCCGCCGAGAGGAAGGCGGGCGCCGCGTATTCGAACGTCATCCTCTGACGCGCCAGCTCGACGTGAGCGGCGACCAGCGCCGGATCGATCGACGATGGGTCGGCCGCGCAAAGCTGCAGGGTCTCGCGAACCAGCCCTTCGGGACCCAGTCGCTTGGTCCTTTCCGCCACCACCCATCGCCCGGCGAGGTTGCTGCTGTACAGAGCGAACGCGGCGGCCACCCTCGGGTTGGGTTGCCCCCGAACCGCCCGAGCCCGCGGAAACGCCGCGTCGACTAGCACCAGCCCTTCGACCCGCTCGGGGGAGTGCGCGGCCTCGACCAGCGACAGCATCCCGCCCATCGAGTTACCGACCAAGATGACCGGGGGCAAACGGAGGACCTCGATGAATCCGTGTAGGAGCCGCCAGTTCGCCCCCACGCCGGTCCCACGATCCCCCGGTTCCGTCAGGCCGAACCCGGCGAGGTCCATCGCGATAGCCCGCCCGCGACGGGCCAGGCCCGGGGCAACCGCCGCCCAGTTCAGGTGGGAGCCGCCCAAGCCGTGCACGCACACGAACGTGGGCCCCTCCGGCGGGCCGCTCCATTCGCGGTAGTGCACCGGGCCGTCGACGTCGGCCCACCGGCTCTCCGGCAGGCCCAGTGCCTCGATGGCGTCCATCGGTTCGATAGGGTACTCAGCCTCCTGCTACTGTCCCGTCTCTAGGATCGGCACGGAGACGCCGGTGTTCGAGCGCTTCAGCGACAGAGCCCGTCGCGTCGTCGTCCTCGCCCAGGAAGAGGCGAGGATGTTCAAACACAACTACATCGGGACCGAGCACATCCTTCTTGGGTTGGCCCACGAGGGCGAAGGGGTAGCGGCCAAGGCCCTGGAGGCGATGGGGGTCTCGCTGGCAGCGGTTCGCTCCCAGGTGGAAGCCATCATCGGCCGGGGGCAGGCCGAGCCGACCGGCCACATCCCCTTCACGCCCCGGGCCAAGAAGGTGCTCGAGCTGTCGCTGCGGGAGTCGCTCCAGCTCGGCCACAACTACATCGGAACCGAGCACATCTTGCTCGGCCTGATCCGTGAGGGCGAGGGCGTAGCCGCCCAGGTCCTCCAGAAGCTGGGCGCCGACCTGAACCGGATCCGCCAGCAAGTCATCCACCTTCTCCCGGGCCATGGCGGCGAAGCGATGGCTGTTGCCACGGAGTCCCCCATGGGTTCCGACCCCCGGCAGATCCTCCCTGAGATCGCGCAGCGAGGAGCGAGGGCCCGCGACCTGGCCGAGCGACTGGCCGAGGTGCTCGCCGACCCTTCGATCTCGCCGGACAACGTCCTCTTCGGATTGCTACTCGAGGACGCTCGCCTCACTGTGCTCGAGGGATACATCAGCGATCTGGAGCGGAAGCCGAAGGAAGGGCACAACGGGGGCGAGGAGTAACAGCGCCCGCCCTCACATCACGTTCAGGCCCCCGAGATTCTTCATCAGGTCGCTCATCACGTCCGGATCGGTGAGGGCGTCGATCACCGCGGGGACTCCCTCGCCGGCCGCCTTCAAGGCCCGCTCCAGCGCAGGCCGGACATCGGCCGGATCGGTGACCCGCTCACCGTGCCCGCCTACCGCATCGGCCAGGAGGTCGTAGCGCATCGTCGAGAGCACTGCTCCCTGATCGGCCTCCTCTCCGTACCACATGCGCTGCTCGTGGCGGACGTCGCCCCAGCCGCCGTTGTTGACCACGACCGTGACGACTGGCAGGCGGTGGCGGGCCGCGGTGTCCAGCTCGATGGCGGACAGCCCGAACGCGCCGTCGCCGGTGAAGAGGAAGACCGGCTCGTCGGGGCGGGCCGCCCGAGCCGCCAGAGCGAACGGCAGGCCGATGCCCAAGGTGCCCATCGCCGAACCGATGAAGAGGTTCGTCCCTGGGCGGTGGGCCTTGGAGAACGCGATCCCCCACAACACGCTGTCGCCGCCGTCGGAGACGAACGTCCCGGCGCCTTGGTCGTCGGCGAACCTCGCCACCTCCCGGGCCAGCCATCCGGGGTGAAGGCCCTTCGCCGGGCGCTCGCACTCGTCGTCCCAGCTTCGCCGGCTGATCTCGGCCCCTTGACGCGCCTGTTGGGTCCAACTGTCGAACGCATCCCCGGGCTTTCCCCATGCTTCGGTCATCGCCTCCAGCGTGGAACGAACGTCGCCGAGGAGTCCCACCTCTGGCCTTCGCAGACCGCCGATGTGCTCGGGCCTGATGTCGACCTGGATGACCTGCTGCCCTGGCGAAAAGAGCGGTGGGCCGCCATAGACCAGATTCGCGTTGAACCTCGAACCCAGGACCAGGGCGACGTCGGCCGAAGCCAGAGCGATCCCTCCATGGACCAGCCCTCCCAGGCATCGCGGGTGGTCGTCGTCGATCAGCCCGCGAGCCGCGCTGGTGGTGGTCACCGGAATGCCGGTTCGCTCGGCGAAAGCACGGAGCGCTTCGCCCGCCCCAGAGAAGAACGCGCCCGACCCGGCCAGCGCGACCGGCCGGCTCGCTTCTTGAAGAAGGCCGATGGCCCGGTCCACATCCGCCGGCACGGGGACGGCCCGCAGATCCGCGGGGTGACCGGCCGGCCAGGGCTTCTCCGGCGCGAACGCCGACGCGCCGAACACATCTTGAGGGATTTCCAGATAGGCGACGCCCGGGGCGCCGGAACGGGCCTGGTGAACCGCCTGGGCAACGTACTCCGGGATCCGTTCGGTCTGGAGGCATTCGGCTCGCCACTTCGTGACGGGTGCCACGGCGGCCAATTGGTCGAGGTCCTGCACGGCGCCGCGGTGTCGCTGGGCCAGACCGGTCCGCCCGCTGATGACGACCAGCGGGACCCCGGCGGCGTTCGCCTCGGCGAGCCCAGCGAAAGCGTTGGCGATGCCGGGACCTGCCGTGACTGCCGCGGCAGCTGGTCGGCCCATGGCCAGTGCCCATCCTTCCGCCATGAACACGGCGTTCTCCTCGTGCCGGGTGTCGATCAGCCGGAGACCCTCGACCCGCGCACCCTCGAACAGCGGAAGGATGTGTCCACCCGGGAGGGCGAAGACCGTTTCGACACCCGAATCATTGAGTGCCCGTGCGGCCAACACACCGCCGTGGGAAGGATTCCTCATCGCGGCGGGAGTATAGGATGCCCGCGATGGCCGGGGCTTCTGCTCGGATGATGCGCGCGGCGTTCTTCGAGGGATATCAGTGCATCACGGTCCGAGACGCTCCGCTTCCGGAGCCGGCATCGGGCGAGGTTCGCCTGAAGATTCGTTACTGCGGCATCTGCGGCTCCGATGTCACGTGCTACAAGACCGGCGCCCTGGCCGGCCCCGACGTGATCCTGGGCCACGAGCTTTCAGCCGCGGTCGACCACGATCCGGCCGGAGTTTGGGGCCCGGGGAGGCGCGTGACCGTTTTCCCGAGCGGCATCGGTTGTGGCGAATGCGTGTGGTGCCGTGAAGAGAAGTACCGATTCTGTCTGAACCCTCCCGACCGGGTGCATGGCGGCGGGTTTGCGGAGTACATGACCGCTCCGGCCCGGAACCTGATCGCGATCCCCGACGACCTCGATGACCGGACCGCTGCCGGGGCCGAGCCACTCGGCGTGGCCCTCCGTGGCGTCGAATTGGCCAGCCCGAAGCCGGGTGACCTCGCGTATGTGAGCGGACTTGGGTCGATCGGACTGTACACGGTGTCCGCCTTGGTGGCGGCGGGGTGCCGCGTGCTGGGGGCGGATCCGCGCGAGGAGCGACGGACCCTCGGGCTCGAGCTCGGTTGCGACGACGCCTTCGACCCGACCGTCCGTGACCCTCTGTCCACCGCGGTGGCCGCCGACCCGCACGGCCCCCGGGTGGCGTTCGAATGTGCGGGGGTGCCGGAGTCCCTCCAGCAAGTGTTCGAGGCATGCGGACCTGAGGGGGTCGTCGGGATCCTCGGCATTCCGATGGCTCCGGTCTTCCTCTTACGGATGACGCTGAAGGAGGAGCGAGCCTTCTCCATCCGGGGCCCGACCCGCGAGTCGATGCGCCGCGCGCTGGACCTCATGCGAGAGCGGCCGGAGATCTCGAGGGTGATGACGCGCGCGGTCCCACTTGAACAGGCCAACGATGCATTCGCACGGCTGGCGGCGGGCGACGGCGGTATCAAAGTCCTCCTCCAGCCGGGAGGCTGAGAACGGCCGCCAGCGGCCGACGGCCACGCGGGTGAGCCCGGGAAAGTTTCTGGGGTCGCTCGGCCTCGACCTGCCTCGGCTGGAACCGGGCAAGCCGGGTGACCCGGGACTCTTCGGCCTGGACTCCATGATCTGGGCGGTCGGCCGCGAACGGATCCTGCTGGCGGGAGGCGCGGCCGCGCTCCTTCTCCAAGTGGCCCATCCCTTGGTGGCGGCCGGAGTAGCAGCCCACAGCGACTTCCTGGCCGATCCCTTCCGGCGACTCCAGGTCACGTTGGACACGACGCTTCGGATCACGTTCGGAGATCGCGAGCAGGCCATGGCCGCGGCCGAGGCGGTCCGGCGCGTGCACGTGAGGGTTCGAGGCCGACTGCTCCAGCCGGTGGGCCGCTTTGACTCCGGCACCCCGTACGACGCCTCCGATCCCAACCTCGCCTTGTGGGTCCATGCGTCGCTCCTCGCCACGTCGCTGCAGGTGTACGGCCGCTTCGTCAGGCGTCTCAGCCTGGCCGACCGCGAGCGCTACTACCAGGAAGCGAAACCCTTCGCGCGCCTATTCGGCGTCGGCGACGATGTCCTGCCCCCTGACTACCGGGCTTTCCGGGTCTACCTGGCCCGCATGGTCGAGGGGCCGGACCTGGCCGTGGGAGGGGATGCCCGGCTGCTGGCAGCTCAGATCCTGGCGCCTCCCGTCCCACTCGCGGCCCGGCCGGCGCTTCCCCCGCTGCGGGCCGTAACCGCCTGGCTCCTACCCGCAAGGCTGCGCGGGGAGTTCGGCCTCTCGTGGGGCCGGGGGGAGCGAGCCCTGGTGGCAGGGCTGGGCGGACCTACGCGGCTGGCGGTTCAGACGCTCCCGGGCCGCCTCCGCTACTGGCCCCATCACGGGATTGCCCGAGCCCGGTTACCCAAAAACGGGAACGAACAAGGCCGTTCGAGCGTTTTTCACTAGGCGTTCTCACTGCACGTTTTCAGTTTTCCCAGATGGAAAGGCTACGCTTGTACATGGCCATGGCAGACCCCGCACCCAAGCCGACCCGCAAGTCCGAGCCCACACGGGCCCTCGGCGAAGCGGACGACGTCCGCCTCTACCTGGAGGCGGCCGCTCGTGAGCCTCTCCTCACCAAGGAGGAGGAGGTCGAGCTCGCCATGGCCATCGAGCACGGCGAGGAGGCCGAAGCCAAGCTGGCCGGCGGCCGGCTCAGGTCAGAGACGTCCATCCGCAAGGCCAAGGAAGCCGTACGCAGGGGCCGGGAGGCCCGGCAGCGGTTCATCCGTGCCAATCTGCGCTTGGTCGTGTCCATCGCCCGGAAGTACCAGGGCCAGGGCCTTCCCTTCCTCGACTTGGTCCAGGAGGGCAACATCGGGCTGATGCGGGCCGTCGAGCTGTTCGACTGGCGCCGAGGATTCAAGTTCTCCACATATGCGACGTGGTGGATCCGGCAGGCCATCACCCGTGCCATCGCCGACCGCGGGCGGCAGATCCGTCTCCCCGTCCACGTGCACGATCAGATCCGGAAGCTGCGCCGCACCTATGTCCAATATAGCCAGAAGCACGGACGGGACCCCACACCGGAGGAGCTGGCCAAGTCGTTGGCCTTGCCGGTCGAGGAGATCGAGCGGCTGCTCGAGGCCGAACGGCGGGAGCCCGTCTCCCTCCAGGCTCCGGTGGGTGAGGACACGGAGCTGGGAGACCTGCTCGAGCAGGCCGAGGAGCTCAGCCCGCTCGACGCCGTGGAGGACGCGATGCTCCGCCACGAGATCGGCCAGGCCGTGATGAACGTCCTGGACGCGCGTGAGCGTCGCGTCATCGCGCTCAGGTACGGCCTGGGCAACGGGCACGCCATGAGTCTGCGCGATGTCGGCAAGATCATGGGTCTATCCGGCGAGCGGGTCCGGCTGATCGAGCGAGAGGCTCTGCGCAAGCTCCGGCACTCCGAGATCATCAACGCCGCCGGCTGGATCTAGAGCAACGGTCAGGTGTCCGACGAGGACGATCTCCGCACATACCTCGAGGCGGTTGCTCGCGTTCCCCCGCTTTCGAAGGACGAAGAAGATGAGCTTTGGACGGCGCTTCATTCCGACGATCAGCCGGCCTCGGAGGCCGCCAAGAAGCGGCTGATCGAGTCGCAGCTACGGTTGGTCCTGTCGATCAGCCGTGGATACAAGGGTCCCGGGTTCCGGTTCACCGACCTTGTGCAGGAGGGAAATCTCGGGTTGATTCGGGCAATCGCCAATTTCGACGTGAACTCGAAGTACCGGTTCTCGACGTACGCGACGTGGTGGATCCGCCAGGCGATCACTCGCGCGATCGCTGATCACGGTGGGTCTACCGAGAGAGGCACGTCGT
>VAYC01000156.1 GCA_005885025.1 Actinomycetota bacterium
CGGCCGCGCGATGGGCCGCCTCGAAGACGGACGTCCAGTCGGGCCGCGGGCCGCCGGGCTCCGGCGCGAGCATCGGGTCCAGGATCTGTTCGGCAGCCTGCGACGAGCGGGCAAGCGCACGAATCAGGTCGTGCCCGAGGGAGAAGGGCAGGTTCATCTCCGGCTCGTACGCGGAGACCGCAACCCGATCGGCGTTCCTCGAGGCCTCCTCGATCAGCCTGCTCTTGCCGACGCCGGGCTCGCCATCCACGACCACGGCGCTCGGACGCTGCTCGGCGGGTGCCCGAGCCAGCGCGGCGCGAACCACCTCGAGCTCATGCGTGCGCCCGAAGAACCCGGCCATTCCCGCCACAGTACCTGTGCGTCTTTATTTTCCGCTAGATCCGAGGGAGGTCCCTCATGATACGTGCGAGCGGCCTCCTTATCGTCATTCTCACCAATGCAGGTTACCGGTCCGTGGAAGGAGGAGAGATGCGGGGGTTTGATTGTTCAGATCCGTCGCACGGCAAGATTCACTTCACCGGCAAGGACGACGACGACCTTTTTCAGAGCATCAAGGCGCACGCGGCGACGGCACACCCGGATCTGACCGAGGGGCAGATCCGGGAGATGATCGCCGGGGCGGACTGGTGGAAGGAGATGGCCACCTCGGGCGCGAACGCAGGCTCGGCGCAATCCGCATACGACGAATAAGCGGGCCTCCGAACGGCCCAGAAGATTCTTAGTCCCCGCGACTTCGGTGTCTTCGAGGATCTGTCCTCACGCACCATGCCAAAGCTGCGCGCCGTGTAACGTGCTACGGGCCTACGCGAGGAGCGCGGCGGTGAGGCCGGGGTCGAACACGACCTCGCGCTCGGTCAGCTCATCTACGACCTTCGCACCGAGGCCGGCCTCAGCCAGCGCGACCTCGCCGAGCGCATGGGCACCACCCAGTCGGTCATCTCCCGACTCGAGGAGGGCGGCGGCGCCCGAAACCGCATCGACAAGCTCGCCCGCCTCGCCACCGCGCTGAACCGGCACCTCGGCGTTTCGTTCCCGGACAAGGTCCCAGCCAAGCTCAAGGACGCCGTGCAGGTCGCGTAAGCTTCGACCGCCGATCCGTCATCGGGAGTCTGAGGCGATGCTCGTCGCTCGCGGGACCAAGAAGATCCTCGACCGTGCGGGACGACCCATTCCGGACGACATTGCGTCCACCGGGGTGCTCGGCGACTGGTACGCGAACGCGTTGTTCTGGCGCCCGAAGTCGCCTGTCCGTGAACGCGCGCACCCTCCTGCCGGTGCTCGTGCCGCTGGCCCCCGCGGCAACGGTGACGGCTCGCCTGCCGGCGGCCTTCGCCAAGATCGCGCGTCGGCTCGACGTCGAAGCGCTGACGCTCGAAGGGGAACTCGCCGCGATGCCGGAGCAGGTTCTCGCCAAGACGTCCAGCCGTAGCGTGCTCGGCGTCATGAACGAGTTCGCCCCGCATGGCCGACAGCTACCGATGGACCGAAGACCACATCGACCTGGCTGAGCTGTCGCTGTGGCTCGCGCAGAGGGGCTCGAGGATCGCGACCGAAGGCCCCATCGGAGCCCGGCCCAAATCGATCCCGAGCTCGAGGCCGCGATCTGTCGGCTGCGCAAGGACCACCCACGCTCGGCGATCACGGCAGCCTGAGCGATGAACGGGGGCTCGATCCTTCTCCGGATAGCTGGGCTTGCCGCCGCGCTCAGGCCGCGCTCGACCAATCGCCTACCCCTGATCGGTTGCTCGGCGTGCAGTCGATCGAGCGAGTGCGGGGCGCGGGCGAGGTGGAGATTCGGTCAGGTCGAGGGTCAACAAGGCCCATGGAGTGGAGTGGGCGAGAGAGGACTTGAACCTCCACGGGGTTGCCCCCACAGGAACCTGAATCCTGCGCGTCTGCCAATTTCGCCACTCGCCCGGGACGGACCTGCGATGGTAGCAGGCGCCCGCTCGCTAACGCGGCGCGCAGCGACCGGTCCGGACGAACCGACCCCCTCGATATAATCCTCGGACGCCCCCGTCCTGACCTGCGGAAACGAGAGCCTCGCCTTGGGAATCCTCAACGACTTCGAGCGCCGTCTCGAGGGCCTCATCGAAGGAGTGTTCACGAAGGCCTTCCGCACCGGCGTGCATCCACGCGAGCTCGCCAACCGGATCCTGCGCGAGATGGAGGCGAACAAGACCGTCGGGGTTCGCCAGGTCTGGGTCCCCAACCGCTTCGTCTTCCGCCTCGCCCCCGCCGACCACGAGCGCTTCTCCCAGACCGAGAAGGTCCTGCGCCGCGAGCTCGAGCAGGTCGTCCGGGACGGCGCCGCCGAGCGCGGCTGGGGCCTGGTCGGCCCGCCTGAGGTCTCCTTCGAGCGTGACGACTCCCTCCAGCAGGGCGCCTACGGGTGCGAGGCCGCCCTTGTCGAGGGCCCCACCGGATCGGTCCCCCTCCCGGCCCCCGCCCCAGCCGAACCCAGCCAAACAACCGACGAGGCCCGGCTCATCCAGATCGAGCGGGGCAAGCCCGGCAAGGTGTTCGAGCTGTCCAAGGACCGGGTAATCATCGGCAGGCTGCCGGAGTCCGACGTGTCCGTGAACGACCCCGGCATCAGCAGGCGCCACGCTGAGATCCGCCGGCAGGACGGCGACTTCCTCCTGGTGGACCTGGGCTCGACCAACGGGACGAGGGTGAACGAGGCTCCGATCGGCGAGCGGGTACTGGAGGAGGGAGACCGGATCACGGTCGGCCGGACCGTGCTGGAGTTCCGGAGAGGCTAACGTGCCTCCCTTCGTCCTGACGGTCCTGAAGATCGTCTTCCTGGCCCTGCTCTACTTCTTCATCTACCGGGCCATCCGATCCGCGGTGGTCGACCTTCGGGCGCCCGCCAGGGCCACGGCCGGCGCGGCGCCCGGACGGCCGAGGGCGAAGGAACCGGGCCGGCCGGCCCAGAAGGGGAAGCCTCCCCGCACGGTCGTCGTGACCGACGACAAGGGCGCGAAGGTCGGCACCCACCAGCTGGACGGCCAGCTCCAGATCGGGCGGGCCGAGGCCTGCCAGATCAGGCTGTCGGACACCTACGTGTCGCAGTTCCACGCCCGGCTGTTCAGCCGCGACGGTTCGTGGTTCGTCGAGGACCTGGGCTCGACGAACGGGACCTACCTCAACCAGCGGAGGGTCACCGGGACGGCCGAGATCAGGGCCGGCGACCGGCTGCGGATGGGGAAGACCACGCTGGAGCTCAGGCGATGAACTACCGGGTGGGATCGCGGACCGACATCGGGCGGGCCCGGGAGCGGAACGAGGACTCGATGCTGGTGAAGGAGCCGCTGTTCGCGGTGGCCGACGGTATGGGCGGGCATCGGGGCGGCGACGTCGCCTCGGCCCTGGTCGAGAAGATCAAGGCGGTCAACCGGGCCGTGCTGGACCGGGGAGCCGCCGAGGGCGCGCTCCGCGGGATGGGCACCACGCTCACCGCGGTCCTCACCGACGGGGACAGGGCGCACGTGGCCCACGTGGGCGACTCGCGCGCGTACCTGCACCGCGACGGGGTCCTTCAGCGCCTGACCGAGGACCACACCCTGGTCCAGCGGATGGTGCGCGAAGGGAAGATCACGGCGGACCAGGCCGAGCGTCACCCGCAACGGTCCGTCCTGACCCGTGCCCTCGGTGTGGAAGAGGACCTCCCGGTCGACGAGCTCACCCTGGACATGCACCCGGGAGACCGCATCCTGATCTGCTCCGACGGCCTGACCGGGATGCTCGACGAGGAACGGATCGGGGAGATCCTGGAATCCGAACCCGACCCGCAGGGGGCGTGCGACCGGCTGGTGGAGGAGGCCAACGGGGCCGGGGGCGAGGACAACATCACGGTCATCCTGATCGAGGCCCACGACGGCGACGAGGGCGAGAACGACAAGGGAAACACCGGCCGAACAGCCACGGCCGCGCCGGTCGCGGACGGCCCCACCGCAACGAAGGAACCCGCCGCCCCGGCCGGCGGGCGGGCGGAGGGGGCCAGGCCGGGCCGGCGGCGCAGGCGGACGATCCTCGCCCTCGCGGTTGCCGCCCTCGTGGTGATCGCCGGGATCGTGGGCGTCCGGATCTACCTCTCCCGCCAGTGGTACGTGGGCGACTCGGACGGGAAGGTGGCCATCTACAACGGCATCCCGGCGAAGGTGCTGGGGTTCGAGCTGTCGCACGTGGAGGAGACCACCGGTCTCCCGGCCACCCGGGCCGAGCAACTCCAGCCCTGGCACGATCTGGGAGACGGCATCACCGCCGGAAGCCTCGAGGAGGCCAGGAGCATCGTGGACCAGATCGAACGAGACCTCGGCCAGTCGGCGGGAGCCTCGGGATGACGATCGCGGCCGCGGCGCGCGCCGCCTATGACGAACGCAAAGCCGAGGGAGGCCGCCGGTGCAGGTGAGCGCGCCCCTCCCCGGGCGCCAGGGGACCCAGCTGGCCCTCACGATCCTCGTACGCGCTGGTCACGATGGGCACCACGGGCAGCACCCCGGCCGACGTCGGAGGGTTCGTGGCCACCGTCGCGGTGGCCTACGTCCTGGCCCACCTCCTGGTCGTCCGGCTGGCCCGGGGAGCCGACCCCGTCCTGCTTCCGACCGCCGCCGTCCTGGCCGGCCTGGGATACGCCGTCATCTACCGCCTCGATCCGGGCCGCGCCTCCGACCAGTTCGTCTGGCTCATGGTCGGGCTCGGAGCGTTCGCCCTCACCCTGGCCGTGATCCGCGACCACCGGTCGCTGGACGCCTACACGTACACGATCGGGCTGGCCGGCCTGCTCTTCCTGCTGCTCCCCATCGCCCCGGGGATCGGCGAGACGATCAACGGGGCGCGGCTGTGGATCCACTTCGGGCCGCTCGTGTTCCAGCCGGCCGAGATCGGGAAGGTGCTGATCGTCATCTTCCTGGCCTCCTACCTCAGCGCGAAGAAGGAGCTGCTGGCCCTGGCCACCCGCCGGATCGGGCCGCTCCGGCTCCCCGAGCCCCGGTACCTGGGCCCGCTGCTGGTGGCGTGGCTCGTCTCCCTGGCCGTGCTGTTCATGGAGAAGGACCTGGGCTCCTCGCTGCTGTTCTTCGGGATCTTCGTGATCATGCTGTGGGCCGCCACCGGCCGCGCCAGCTACCTGGTGCTGGGCCTGGCCATGTTCGTCGTGGGCGCGGCGATCGGCTACGCGGCGTTCGCCCACGTCCAGGACCGGGTGGCGATCTGGCTGCACGCCCTGGAGCCGAAGTACGTGCACGACAAGGGCTACCAGCTGGCCCAGTCCGAGTTCGCCATGGCCACCGGCGGGATCGGCGGGACCGGCCTGGGGCGGGGCCATCCGGGGCTGATCCCGTCGGCGCCCACGGACTTCATCTTCGCCGCGGTCGGTGAGGAGCTCGGGCTGTTCGGGTCGACGGCGGTGCTGCTGCTGTACTTCGTGCTGGCCGGCCGGGGGTTCAAGATCGCCCTGTCCCGGGAGGACGGGTTCGGCAAGCTGCTGGCGGTCGGGCTCACCAGCGCCCTGGCCTTCCAGACGTTCATCATCGTGGGCGGCGTCACCCGGTTGATCCCGCTCACGGGCATCACCCTCCCGTTCGTCTCCTACGGCGGATCGAGCCTGGTGTCGAACTTCGCCCTGCTGGCCCTGCTGGTCCGGGTGTCGGCCCCGTTGCCCGCGCACGCCCGGAGGTTCGATCCGCGGGGGCGGCCGCCGAGAGAACCGCGGCCGGCCCCGGCGGCCCCGCCCGGCCCGGAGGAACCCGGATGATCGACCGGCAGATCCGGCGCCTGGCGCTGGCCTTCCTGGTCCTGTTCATCCTGCTGCTGGCGCAGGTGAACTACCTCCAGGTGTTCGCGTCGAACCGCCTGGCGAACAACCCGGCGAACCAGCGCCTGCTGCTCGAGGAGTACGACGTCGACCGGGGCAACATCCTGGCCCGGGACGACCGGACGGTGCTGGCCCGGAGCAGGCCAACGAAGGGGCTACTGAAGTACCTGCGCACCTATCCGGGTGGATCGCTGTACGGCCAGATCACCGGCTACTACTCGGTGGTGTACGGCAAGAGCGCGCTCGAGTCCGCGTACAACGACTACCTGGCCGGTAGGGCCGCCGAGCTGCTCCCCCAGAACCTGGTCGACGAGATCCTGGGGCGACCCAAGCGCGGCGCCACCGTGGTCACCACCATCGACCCGGTGCTGCAGCGGACCGCGGCGCACGCGCTGGGGAACCTGCCCGGAGCGGTGGTGGCCATGGACCCGAAGAGCGGCCAGATCCTGGCGATGTACGCGAACCCCGCCTACGACCCCACCCCCCTCGCCTCCCACGACCCGAAGGCGGTGCGGGCGGCCTGGAAGCGCCTCAACGACACCCCGTCCAAGCCGCTCCTCTCGCGGGCCTCCCAGGAGCTGTTCCCCCCGGGCTCCACGTTCAAGTTGGTCACCACGGCGGCGGCCCTGGAGAACGGGATGAAGCCCAGCACCACCTTCCCCAACCCGCCGGAGCTCGACCTGCCCCAGACCACGAACACCCTCCAGAACTTCGGCGGGGAGCACTGCCTGGGCGGCGCGCCACAGCTCACGCTGGCCCAGGCCCTGACCGTGTCGTGCAACGTGGTGTTCGGCGAGATCGGGCTGAAGCTCGGCGCGGACAAGCTCGTCACGCAGGCCCAGCGGTTCGGGTTCGATCAGAACGTCCCCTTCGACATCCCGTTCGCCGAAGGGAGCATCCCGAGCGCGAGCCGGTTCAAGGACGACCTCCCCGGGGTGGCGTACTCCGCGATCGGGCAGCAGAGCGTGGGCGCCAACCCGCTCCAGATGGCCCTGGTGGCGTCGGCCATCGCCAACGGCGGCGTCGAGATGCGGCCCCAGCTGGTCAGCGAGATCCGCGACGCCTCGGGACGCGTGGTCAAGTCGTTCGGCCCGAGCGAGTACGGCCGCCCGATCTCGGCGAGGACCGCGGGCGAGCTCACGGGGATGATGGTCCAGGTGGTCCAGAGCGGGACCGGGACCGCCGCCCAGATCCCCGGGGTGCAGGTGGCGGGGAAGACCGGGACCGCCCAGCATCCCAACGGCAACCCGCACGCGTGGTTCGTGTGTTTCGGGCCCGCCCAGAACCCGCAGGTCGTGGTGGCGGTGATCGTCCTCGACGGGGGGAGCCTGGGGAGTGAGGCCACCGGAGGGCACGTGGCCGCCCCCATCGCGAAGGCCGTGCTCGAGGCCGCTCTGGGTAGGAAATAGGCGATGTCGCGGGTCGAGCAGGACGAGACGCTGGGCGGGCGGTACCGGCTGCTGAGCCGGATCGCCTCGGGGGGGATGGGAATGGTGTGGCGGGCCGAGGACACGATCCTGCATCGCCACGTGGCCGTGAAGGTCCTCTCCGACGGTCTGGGCCACGACGCGAAGTTCGTCGAACGGTTCCGCCGCGAGGCGCGCGCCGCTGCGGGGCTGTCCCACCCGAACGTGGCCGGGGTCTACGACTACGGCGAGGACGGGGACACCCCGTTCATCGTGATGGAGCTGATCGACGGGGAGACCGTGGCCCAGCGCCTGCACCGTGTGGGCTCGCTCCCTCCGGAGGAGGCCGCGCGGATCGCCGCCGGGGTGGCCGCCGCGCTCCAGGCCGCGCACGACGCCGGGATCGTCCACCGGGACGTGAAGCCGGGGAACGTGATGCTCACCCCGAAGGGCGAGGTCAAGGTGATGGACTTCGGCATCGCCGCCGCGACGTGGGCCGCCCCGATCACCGCCACCGGGACGACCATGGGGACCGCCTCCTACATCTCGCCCGAGCAGGCCTCCGGCGAGCGAGCCACCCCCGAGTCGGACGTGTACGCGCTGGGGTGCGTGCTGTACGAGATGCTCACCGGCAGGCCCCCCTTCACCGGCGACTCGCCCGTGTCGGTGGCCAGCGCGCACGTGCACGAGATCCCGGTCCCGGTCCGCCAGCTGGCCCCACACGTTCCCCAGGGCCTGGCCGCGGCCTGCGAGCTCGCCCTGGCGAAGGACCCCGCCAGCCGGCCTCCTTCGGCGGCTGCGTTCTCAGAGATGCTCTTCGAGCGCCCCTCCGGGGGGGCGGCGGCGTCACCGATCGCTCCCGTCGATCCGGGACCGGCGGCCACCACCCAGGTGATCTCCGAGCCGGAGCGCACGGCGCTGCTCCCCGCGGCGCCGGGACCCTCGGCGCCTACGCCCGCGGCCTCTCGATCACGCCCTCCGCGCCGGCGGGCCCTCCTGTGGCTGGCCCTCGCCGCGGTGGTGGTGGCCGCGCTGATCATCGGCGTCGTCGCGGCGATGTCGGGCGGCGGCTCCACCCACAAGTCGTCGCGCACCGTGCCGGTGCCGGACGTGGTCGGCCTTCCCGCCGGGCGAGCCCTGACCAAGATCGTGGCTGCCGGGCTGGTGCCGGGGCTCCAGCCCCGGCCCGGCCAGTTCGGCGTCGTCGTCGACCAGGATCCGAACGGGGGAGCGAACCTGTCCCGCGGGGGCTCCGTAACCCTGTACGTTGGCACCGGCACGAACCCCGGCAAGGACCATGGCAAGGATCACGGGAAGAAACCCAAGGGCAAAGGCAAGGACGGCGGCGGTTGACCGCTGAGCCGAAGGTTCTCAGCGGTCGATACGAGCTCCTTTCGATCCTGGGCCGCGGCGGGATGGCCCAGGTCTACCTGGGAACCGACCGGGTGCTCGGGCGGAATGTCGCCGTGAAGGTCCTGGGCCCGGAGTTCGCCCGGGACGACTCGTTCGTCACCCGGTTCCGTCGCGAGGCCCAGGCCGCTGCGGCGCTGACCCATCCCAACGTGGTGGGCGTGTTCGACACCGGTTCCGACGACGGAACCCACTTCATCGTGATGGAGTACGTCCAGGGGAAGACCCTGGCCCAGGTCATCACCGAGGATGCCCCGCTCCTGCCCGAGCGGGCTGCGGAGATCGCCGAGGCGGCCTCCACCGGCCTGGCCTTCGCCCACAAGCAGGGGATCATCCACCGGGACGTGAAGCCGGGGAACATCATGCTCACACCGGCGGGCGACGTGAAGGTGATGGACTTCGGCATCGCCCGGGCCACCACCTCGGATTCGATCACCCAGACGGCCACCGTGCTCGGCACGGCCACCTACTTCTCCCCCGAGCAGGCCCAGGGGGCCCGGGTCGACGCCCGCTCCGACATCTACTCGCTGGGCTGCGTGCTGTACGAGATGCTGACGGCCCAGCCGCCGTTCAGCGCCGACACGGCGGTGGCGGTGGCCTACAAGCACGTCCAGGAGAACCCGGTCCCGCCGAGCGCGCTGAACCCCGACGTTCCGGCCAGCCTCGATGCCATCGTCATGAAGTGCCTGGGTAAGAACCCGGACAACCGGTACCAGTCGGC
>VAYC01000157.1:0-5157 GCA_005885025.1 Actinomycetota bacterium
CAAGAAGGTGGAGGAGTTCCGCGAGGACGACATGCCCGGGGCGTTCTACCAGCCGGGCACGGCCGACGGCTCGCGGCTGGGCGTGTACTTCGTGAACACCGGCCACCTGGCCGCCCGATACCTCCACCAGACGGCGACGACGAGCTTCCACGAGGCCAACCCGGGCCACCACTTCCAGATCACCATCGAGATGGAGTTCACCGATCGCCTGCCCCTCCGCCGGTTCGGAGGCTTCCTGGTGGGTGACGCCTTCGTCGAGGGGTGGGGCCTGTACAGCGAGCGGCTGGCAGACGAGATGGGGTTGTTCCTGGACGACTACGAGCGCCTGGGGATGCTCGAGGCGCAGGCCTTCCGGGCATGCCGGCTCATCGTCGACACTGGGATCCACGCACTGGGATGGGACCGGGAACGGGCCGTGCTGCAGATGATGGAGGCCGGGACGTCGCGCCCCGACGCGGAGATCGAGGTCGACCGGTACATCTCCATCCCCGGCCAGGCGCTCGCTTACATGATCGGGCAGCTGGAGATCCAGCGGTGGCGATCCGACGCCGCCGGGCGGGGCACGCCCCTCAAGGAGTTCCACGACCGGTTGATGGCGCTGGGCTCCCTCCCCCTGGGCGTGCTGGAGCGCGAGCTGAAGGACGGGGCGCGCACCTAGCAGCGTGACCGGACGGGTCGCCGGCTTCTGCGAAGGGAAGCCGGGTAGGCTTGGCACATGGGAGAGGGCGAAGGCGGGTCCGGTGGCGATGCCGGCCGCCGGGGTGCGGGATTCTCCACGCGGGCCATCCACGACGGAGACATCGCCCCGGGAAGCGTGGCGGAACAGCCGGTCTCGCCGCCGGTGTGGCTGACCTCCGATTACCTGTACGAGGGGCTGGAACACTACGCGGACGTCATCAACGAACGGCGCCCCGGCTACGTGTACGGGCGCTACGGCAACCCGACCCATACCGCGTTGCATCGGGTCCTCGCCTCGCTGGACGGAGCGGAGACGGCCTGGTCCTTCGGCAGCGGCATGGCGGCGATCCACACCGCGCTGACCTCGCTGCTCCGGGCGGGCGATCACCTGGTGGCGCAGCGGACTATCTACGGGGGAACGTATTCGCTGCTCACGAAGGTGTTCCCCGGCTACGGGATCGAGACGAGCTTCGTCCGGCCGGAGCCCGATGAGGTGGCGGAAGCGGTTCGCCCGACGACGAAAGCGGTGCTGGTCGAGACCCTGGCCAACCCGACCTTCGGCGTGGCCGACATCGCCGCCATCGGCGAGCTCTGTGCGGAGCGGGGAGTACCGCTGGTGGTGGACAACACCATCGCCACCCCGTACCTCCTTCGTCCCCTCGAGCTTCGCGGAGTGACCCTCACCGCGCATTCGACCACCAAGTACATCGGCGGCCACTCGGACCTGATCGGCGGGGCCGTCACGGGCTCCCGCCGGCGGATCGACCCGATCCGCCGGCTGGCGCTGGATCAGGGGACCACGGCCGGCGCCTTCGAGGCCTGGCTGGCCCTGCGCGGAATACAGACGCTGGTCCTGCGCATGGAACGGCAGTGCGCCACTGCCCTCGAGCTGGCCCGGGCCCTGGCCGCGCACCCCAAGGTCGCCTCCGTCGGGTACTCGGGCCTGCCCGAGCACCCCGACCACGCCCGCGCCGCCGCGCTCTTCGACGGCGGGAGGTTCGGGGCCATGCTGGCCGTCACGTTGCGCAGCGGGTACGAAGGGTGGCTCCGAGCCTGCGACGCGCTCAGGCTGGTCCGCGTGGGCTCGTCGTTCGGCAGCCTTCGCTCCCAGGTCTGCCACCCCGCGACCACCAGCCACCGGCAGCTCGCCGCCGAGGAGCGAGCGGAGGCCGGGATCGAGGATGGCCTCCTGCGCGTCGCCGTGGGCGGCGAGGATGCCTCGGACCTGGTCGAGGACGTGCTCCAGGCGCTGGACAAGGCATGAGCGGCGATCCAGATCGCGGCGGACCGAAACGCCGTGTCGTGGTGGTCTTCGGAGGTCGCTCCGCCGAGCACGAGGTGTCGGTGGCCTCGGCCCGATCGGTCGTGAACGCGCTGGATCCACGCCGCTACGACGTCCTGCTGATCGGGATCGACAAGCGGGGGCGCTGGCATCAGCTGCCGGAGCTGCCAGCGGCGCCGAGGGCCGGGGGCGAGCTTCCCGGCGTCACCGGCGAGGAGGGACCCGGGGTCTCCCTGGCCCGCGACCCGGTTGAGTCTGCCATCGTCAACGAGCAAGGGGAGCGGACCCAGATCGACGTCGTGTTCCCGATCCTCCACGGGCCCTATGGCGAGGACGGGACCATCCAGGGGATGCTCGACCTCGCCGGCATCCCCTACGTCGGGGCCGGTGTGCTCGGGTCGGCCCTGGGGATCGACAAGGCCGTCCAGAAGGTCCTGTTCGTCGCGGCCGGGCTCCCCGTGGTGCCGCACGAGGTCGTCCACGAGCGGGAATGGGAAGAGGACCGTGAGGGCGTCGAGGCTCGGGCGGCCGGGCTGGGCCTGCCGCTCTTCGTGAAGCCGGCCACGCTGGGGTCGTCGGTCGGCATCACCAAGGTGGGGAACCTCGAAGACCTGCCGGCAGCGATGGAGGAAGCGCTCTCCTATGCGCGGAAGGCCCTGATCGAGACCTCGATGGAGGGCGCGCGGGAGATCGAGTGCGCCGTCCTGGGCAACGACGACCCGGTAGCCTCCGTCCCCGGCGAGGTCATCCCCGGCGGGGAGTGGTACGACTACCGCGCAAAGTACATCGAAGAAGGCGCGAAGCTCGAGGTTCCGGCTCGGCTCCCGGAAGAGGTGACCGAACGGATCCAGCGGATGGCGGTGGCCGCGTTCAGGGCGATCGACGCGTCGGGGATGGCCAGGGTCGATTTCTTCTATCGCCAGCCCGATCAGGTGCTGGTGAACGAGATCAACACGATCCCCGGGTTCACCACCATCTCGATGTACCCGAAGATGTGGGAGGCCTCCGGGCTCTCGTACCCCGACCTGGTCGACAGGCTCGTGGAACTCGCCATCGAGCGGCACGAGAAGGAGCAGAAGCGCGGCCGCACGCTTCCTGACTGACGCGCGGACGGCGCGGCGGGCGAGCGATCCCTACAGGTGGACGACGGGGCAGGTGAGCGTGCGGGTAATCCCCTCCACGGCCTGGATCTTCGCCACCACCAACTTGCCCAGCTCATCGACGTTGCGCGCCTCGGCGCGCACGATCACGTCGTAGGGGCCGGTGACGTCCTCGGCGCTGGTGACGCCCTTGATGGCAGCAACCTCCTTGGCCACCTGGGCGGCCTTGCCGACCTCGGTCTGGATGAGGATGTAGGCGTTGACCACGTTCCCCTCCCCTGGATCAGTGGTGGTCGGTATCGTAGCGGCCTTTCGCCCGTGTCACATATCCTGAGTCGGTGCCGCGATCTCGCAAGCGCCGCAAGGCCGGCGACCCGCTCGAACCGTACCGCCGGATCCGCAAGCCCATGCCGCCGCCCGAGCAAGTCATTCCGGACAGGCGGCGGAAGGTCGCCGAGCGCGAGGCCGACCGGGAGTCGAGAGAGGAGGCGCCCTGATCCCGTGTTCTTCGGACGAGGGGCCCGGTTCGCCGACCGCGAGGACGCGGGCGTCCGGCTGGCCGAATCGCTGGCCGATCTCGCCGGCGAGGACGTGGTCGTCCTCGGCATCCCGCGGGGTGGCGTGGAGGTCGCCGAGGTGGTGGCGCGGGCATTGGGGGTCCCGCTCGACGTCGTCATCCCCAGGAAGCTCGGGGCCCCGGGCAACCCCGAGCTCGGTCTCGGCGCCGTGGCCGAGGACGTCGAGGTGCTCGACGAGCGGCTCATCCGCCTCCTCAAGGTGAAGGAGGGATACCTGAGGCAGGAGGTGGCGGCGCAGCAGGAGGAGATCCGGCGGCGCGCCGCGGCGTATCGCCAGGACCGTCCGCCGGTGCCCCTGGAGGGGCGGATCGCCGTCGTGATCGACGACGGGGTGGCCACAGGAGGGACGGCCGTGGCGGCCCTTCGATGGGCCCGGGCCCGCGGCGCCTCGAAGGTGATCCTGGCGGTCCCCGTGGCCCCGGCCGAGGCGGTCGCCCGGCTGGAACGCGAGGCCGACGAGGTCCGCGTCCTGGCCACACCCGAACCCTTCTACGCGGTCGGGCAGTGGTACGAGTCCTTCGACCAGGTCTCCGACGACCGGGTCGTCGAGCTCCTGTCCGGCGCACGGCCGTGATGATCCTGGCGGCGGCGTCGTCGTTCCACCAGCCCGCTGCGCCTTCGGTCACGATCCCAGAGATCGTGATCGGGAGCCTCCTCGCGCTCCTCGGCCTGCGGTCGCTCGTGAAGTGGCTCCGGACGGAGTTCCTCGCCGAGTCATGGCGGGAGCAGGTCCTGTACGCCCTGCACGTGTCGGCCCGGGTCGGGCTGTGGTTC
This sequence comes from Actinomycetota bacterium, assembly GCA_005885025.1. Taxonomy (GTDB): domain Bacteria; phylum Actinomycetota; class UBA4738; order UBA4738; family UBA4738; genus AC-52. Next base: position 4,413 of record VAYC01000157.1, read on the forward strand.
GCCTTCGCCGGGTTCTTCTTCGGCCTGGCCCTGGTCGAGGACCCGGCGCGGTTCGGCTGGTACCTCCTGGTGCCGATAGGGCTGGCCGGTGTCCAGCTGGTCACGGCCGTGGTGCTCGGGCAGGGCGTGTCGAGCGACGTGGGCGGGAATGGCTGATCGATGCCGGGCCCACTCTCCAAGGGTCCGATAGCATGTTCGGGCCGCTCTCGGGGAGGGCGGCGGGCGTGGAATCGTAGCGTCGTCTCTGGAACCGCGAGGGGAGCGCGTCCGTGTACCGATGGTGGGTGTTCGTCCATCTGATCGGTGTGTTCGCGTTCCTGGCGACGCACGGTGTCTCGATGGGCGTGCTGTTCCGCCTGCGCGGTGAACGGGATCCCCATCGCATCAGCGAGCTGCTCCAGCTGTCCTCGTCCTCCATCCAGGCCTTCTACGTCGCCCTGGGGGTTCTCCTCCTCGGCGGGATCACCGCGGGGTTCCTCGGGCACTGGTGGTCCCAGGCCTGGATCTGGGTGGCCATCGGATTCCTGGTGGTGGTCACCATGGCCATGTACGCGATGGCCAGGCCGTATTACCAGCGGGTGGGCTTCGTGGCCCGGGCCATGGCCGGCGGGTCCCAGGCCGTGAGCGAAGAGCAGCTCGAGGAGATCCTGCGCGGACCACCACCCCTGGTCGTGGCCGGGATCGGGATCGCCGGCCTGGTGGCCATCCTCTATCTGATGATGTTCAAGCCGAGCTTCGGAGCCTC
>VAYC01000157.1:5183-5733 GCA_005885025.1 Actinomycetota bacterium
CGCGCCGAGCGCGACCGTCGAGGTGACCGCGAAGAACATCAAGTTCGACCGCACCACGTTGCAGGCATTGGCCAACCAGGCGATCACCATCGTCTTCCACAACGCCGATCCGGGGATCCTCCACAACGTGGCCATCTACTCGGACAGCTCCGCCAAGCAGTCGTTGTTCGTCGGGTCCACCTTCAACGGCCCCAAGACCGAGACCTATCACGTGCCCGCCTTGAGCCCGGGCACGTTCTACTTCCGGTGCGACGTTCATCACCAGATGAACGGCACGTTCGTCGTGGTGGCCGGCTCACCGTCTCCCGGCGGCTGATCAGGGGCGCGGCGTGGGATATCGCACCATCGTCGTGGGGACCGACGGATCGATCACGGCCAGCACGGCGCGCGATGCGGCCATCGCCCTGGCGAAGCGGCTCCGGGCTCGCCTGGTCGTGGTGTGCGCGTACGGTCCGCCGCTGCTGACCCGGCCCATGGCCGAGAGTCTGGTCGACCGGTCGCTGGAGGCGGCGGGGCGGGCCGGTGTGGAGGCGGAGGGGGAGCTGTCCCA
>VAYC01000158.1 GCA_005885025.1 Actinomycetota bacterium
GAGCCCCAGGACCTGCTCGCGAAAGGCATCCCGGTAACGCGAGGGGTCCCAGTCGGCGGCCAGGAGATCGATCAGCTTCATTGCCACGTCGAGTTCGCGCTCGGCCGGTTCGACGGGAGGCCCCGCGAACCCGATCTCCGAGGTGCCTCGCACCTCGTCGGCGAAGAACAGCGTCTCGAGCACCAGAGCATCCTGGCGAGGCCGGATCGCGGCCAGATGGGTCTTGCTCGAGAGCACGAAGGTGGCGATCCCTACCCGGCGGGACCGCTGCATGGCGCGGAGGAGCAGCCCGTAGGGCTTCTCTGCCCCCGCCGCTTGCTGCGGCGAGATCAGATAGGTCCGATCGAAGTAGACGGGATCGATGTCGTCCAAGCTCACGAAATCCTGGATCTCGATGACTCGGCTTCGCTCCGGGCGGAGGGCCGCCAGCTCCTCGGGGGTGACCATGACGTACTGCCCTTCGGCCACCTCGTAGCCCTTCACCACTTCCTCGTAGGGGACCTCGCGCTCCTTCGGGCCCGACACCTCCTGGGGCCCGCCCCGTGGGCGCTGAGCAGCAGGTTCGATCGGCTCGGCTTCCCGGTCGCCCGCCTTGGAGGCGGTCTCCCACGGCTCCCCGGAGTCAGGCGGCTCCTCCCCGGTCACCCGCCGATAGTGGATCCGCCGGCCCGATTCTCTGTCGAACTGGTGGAAGCGGACGTCCTTGGGGGAGGTGGCGCTCCAAAGCCGGACGGGGATGCTGACCAGCCCGAATCCGACCGAGCCGCTCCATATCGCTCGCGCCACTTCGATCACCGCCTCACCAGACAGAGCCGGGCGAGCCGGTCGCCCGACAGGAAGCACAGCATACGGTCCGGTGATGCGCCGTTGCCGCCCACCGCGGGAGAAAGACGAGGGGCCGGCCCTCCCGGGCCGGCCCCCCATGCCTTTCCATTCAGGCGGCCCTTACGGCGTGGCCTCCCAGTTCCAGGTCTGATTCGTTCCGTTGGTCCATTCGTTCGTCAGCCAGACCTCACCGGTGGCCCCGCCCTTCTTGGTCGGGTCGGGGGTGGCGCCACCGTAGTCGCCCCAGCGGCACGTCGGGGAGCAGCTGAAGTCGTTGTCGAACGTGGTGGACTGCTTCACCAGCACGAACGAGCTCTGCGCCCCGGCCCCGATCTTCGAGACCATCTGGGAAGCCGGGAAGGCGGTGCTGGACGAGGTGCTGAACCCGAGGACCATCGAGTCCCCGTGGGCGCATCCCGCCAGGTCACAGGCTCGGTCGTTGGAGATGCCGGCGTTGAACACATACAAGTTGGGGTCCGACACCGTCCCAGACTGGATGAGCGATGGGGTGGGGACGGGCAGCGGGTTGATCTCGGACGGAATGGGCCACCCAGACGGCAGTCTTGTTGCCGTTTGCCGGGTCGATACCCGACACGGCGTGCGTCAGTCGACCGTCCAGGGTATCGAGCACGTCTGACGACCCCTTCTGGGGGGCGTCTGGGGGCGAGGTGAAGCTCCCGACCGTTACGTCCGAACCCATGACTTTGAACTGCGGCTTCGAGGGATTCCTCGGGTTCGGGCGGAACGCGTGGATGCTGATCTTGGTCCCGCTCCCGCAGATGTCCGGGCACTCGATGTCGGACATCGTGACGACCCACCCGATCCCGGAGGTGTCGGTCTGGATGGCCGGCACCGGCGTGAAGCCGATGGTTCCGTCACCGTTCTTGAGGTTCTTGAAGATTCCGCTAGTGAAGGTGCTCGAAGCGGGGCACGTGGTCACCGGGTTCGAATTCTTGTACTTCTTGATCCACAGGAGGTCCGTCCGGTCCGCGTGCATGCTGCTGAAGCTGGGGTAGTGGTTCACGCCGATCATCAGGAAGTCCTTGGTCTGCCCGAGTTTCGGGTAGTCCGGGATGTCCACGCTGGGGTTGTACCCGAAGCTCGATGTGTAGTTGCAGAAGCTCCCCGGGATGGTGGTGGGGTTGGTGTCCTTGCTGAAGCCCCACGCCATCGTCGAGGCGCCCACATCCCACACGTTGTAGAAGAAGCGCTGGCTGGCCGGGTCCCAGAGGACCATGGGGTCAGACAGGGAGAAGTTGCTGTGCCCCGTCAGAGCCCCCAGGGTGGCCGACGTGATCAGGGTACCCGTGCGGCTGTAGATGCCCAGCTTCAGGTTGATGATCTCGAGGTAGCTGCTGGGCCCGATGGCGCCATTGGTGTCCGGGGGGGTTACCGAGGGGTCGCTGATCCCCTGCCAACTCGCCCCGATGCTCGGGGCCGTCCCGCCGGCGGGTGCTGCCGGTGCGGGCTGGCCCTTCCGGGCCGCCACGACGGCGGCCGCATGGGCCTTCGCCCTCGCCAGCAAGTCCGCCCCGCGGAGCGGGAAGTAGCCGTGGGCCCGCAGATAGCGCAACCCTGCCAGGGTCGCGGCGTCAAGCTTGGGCGGCGCGGCCGCTCCAGCGGGCGTGATCATCGCCACCGTGAGGACTGATACGACGGCGGCTGCCAGGAAGAATGATGCGCGCCGCTTCAACAAAGGATCCCCTCCTTCAGGTCTGGGGTGGATTGATGGCACCACCCGGTCGGACGGCCGCCCATCCTGTCATAAGGTCCGTCGAAACGGCAACAGACGAACGGGTGTTTTCCAAGCCCGGGGGACGGGGCCTCTCAGGAGAAGGAGGTGCAGGCCAGGGAGGCTACCGACAGCCGGACTCGTCGGGTAGCAGCGGCCGAAACACCAGGGTCCAGAGCTTTCCGTCGGCCCGCCAGGGGGTGAGCTCGTTGGCGGAACCGGCGGCGGACAGGACGCCCGGCAGGGCCGAGCCCGAAGCCGTTCCGCAGCGGATGCCGGTGAGGTCGAGGACGGGGAGGAACCCGCCAAAGCTGCCGGCCGGCCAGTCCTTCACCGGCTGCGGCAGGTCCTGCTGAGCCTGATAGGGGAGGACGTACACGCGCATCTCCTCCGTCCGGAACGAGTGCTCAGGTCCCAGCGAACCCTTGGGGAGCCAGCTCGACAGGTCGGTCACCTTCGACTGGAAGGTAACGAGCCTGGCCACAGCTGCCGAGTCCTCGCTCCCCGATCCGGTGGCGGGGCCGCCTGCGCCAAGCCCCTGCACCGAAACCACGTGCCGCGCGCCATCGGCCACGACTGTGAACGTGGTGGTGGGCACGTCGGGCATATGTCCGTCGTACTGGCTGTCGGGGCCCAGGAGCCCGGCGGCGCGGGCCGCGGCCAGGATGGCCTGGATGCCAGCTTCCGACACGGCCCTGACCTGGAGGTTGGGAAGCGCTGGGCCCGGATAGAGCTCGATCTGGGGGCCGGGGACGATCAGCCGCCCGTCTCCGTACAGGGCAAGAAGGGGAACCCGGTGAAGCTGGGCCTGGGGGGCGATGAACCCCCCGACCATGTCGATCCGCAGGATCAGGTCGTCGGGGCCGATCGGGTGGTCGATGCTTCCGCGGACGGCCCCGGCGCTGGCGCAGGCGGCTCCCAAGAGAGTGGCCGCGACCAGGAACGCGCCGAAGGGCTTCACGCTTGGTCTCATCGGTTGGCTTGGACGGGGGGTGAAACCCTTCGGGTTCCCGGCTTACCTCGCGGCAGCGTCGATCGCTCGGGTCCGAAGGGCCCGAGCCACCCCGTCCTCGCCCTCCAGCAGCAGGCGCCGGATGGGAGCCGGCACGTCCTCGCGCTGGAGATAGCCGTCGGTTCGTTCGATCGTCTCGGTGCCCACGATCAGCCGCGGGTACATCCGCTCGGCGAAGGCCAGCGCGTCGGGGAGGTCCCGAGCTTCCCATGCGTGCTGGAGGGCCGCGAAGTAGCGTGCGGCGAAGGGTTCGAGGAGGTCCTCCTGGCCGAACTGTTGGAACCCGCCCATGATCTCCGAGGTCAGGGCCAGGGGTTGCGAGGTGTCCTCGACCACGATCCGCCATGCTTCCTCCTTGACCGCGGGATCCGGTCGGCTTGCACGGGCCGCGGCCGCGTGACGTGATCCCCGGTCGGACGGATCTCGCTCCTGCTCGGCGGCGATGACGTCCTCGCCGACGGCACCCGCGGAGGCCAGCGACTTGACGATGTGCCAGCGCAATTCCGTGTCGACGACGAGACCGTCGAAGGGGATCGTTCCGTCGAGCAAGCCGCGGACCATCTCGAGGTGCTCAGGGACGCGTGCCGAAGCGATGAAGGCTCGGGCCCAGGCCAACTGGTGATCGCTGCCAGCTTCGGCACCCCTGGTCCCTTCCAGGGCGGCCTCCGCCAGGGCCTGTCCACCGGCCACCCGCTTGGCCGGATCCCCGTACAGCCACACGGCCGATGTGGCCTGGGCAAGGAGGTTCTGCAGCGCACCCACCTTGGACTCCCTACCGATGTTCCCGATGACAAGCTTCAGGTAGTCGCTGGCCGGCATCTCCCCGTCCCTGGTCATGTCCCAACACGCCGTCCAGCACAGGGCGCGGGGCAGCGACTCGTCGAGGTCGCCGAGGCGCTGGACCACGGTGGACAGCGACCGCGGGTCCAGCCGGATCTTGGCGAACGTCAGGTCGTCGTCGTTCACCAGGAAGAGGTCGGGGACGAGCTCGCCGATCAGCTCGGGGACCTCGGTGCGGGCGTTGACCACGTCGAGTTCCACCCGCTTGCGGCGGACGAGGCCGACGCCGGTGGCATCGTACAGCCCCACCGCCACCCGGTGAGAGCGCAAGGTCGTGCGATCCTTCGGCGGCTCTTGCTGGATGTGCACCCTGGCAAAGACGTCACTGCCGTCCCGGTCCTCCGTATCGAATCTGGCGCGAAGGGTGTTCACGCCGGCGGTCTCGAGCCACTCTTTCGACCACGCGTGCAGGTCGCGCCCCGACGCCTCCTCCAGCGCCTCGAGGAAGTCCTTCAATTCGGCGTTCCTGAACTCGTGGCGCTTGCAGTAGGCCTTCAGGCCCTCGAGGAACTGCTCCTGTCCCACCCACGCAGCGAGCTGGCGCAGGACGGAGGCGCCCTTGGCGTAGGTGATCCCGTCGAAGTTCAGATGGATCGACTCGACATCGGGGATGTCGGCCACGATGGGATGCGTGGTAGGAAGCTGGTCCTGACGATAGGCCCACGTCTTGTCGGTGTCGGCGAACGTGGTCCACGCCTCAGTCCACCGCGTGGCCTGGGCCTCGGCGAACACGGCCATGAAGCTGGCGAAGCTTTCGTTCAGCCACAGGTCGTTCCACCACCGCATGGTCACGAGGTCCCCGAACCACATATGGGCCATCTCGTGCAGGATCGTGTCGGCTCGCC
>VAYC01000159.1 GCA_005885025.1 Actinomycetota bacterium
ATGGCCCTTCAACCTGACGGAAAGATCGTCGCCGGCGGTTTCGCCATAGGCGACACCAACTTTGACTTCGCCCTCGCCCGCTACAACGGAGATGGAGGTCTGGACCTGGGCTTCGGCTCGGCAGGCGTCGTCCGCACTGACTTTGCGTCCGACAGGGACGAGATTCACGGGATCGCTCTGGCCCTGGACGGATCCATCGTCGCAGGCGGCCAGGCGCAGCTCGGGACCTCCGATTTTGGTGTGGCCCGATACGGATCCGACGGATCGATCGACTTGTCGTTCGGGCCGGATGGCGAGGTGGTGACAAACATCGGTGCCGATGCGGAGCCCGCCAACGGGATCGCCCTGGATTCATCGGGAAAGATCGTGGTGGCTGGCCGGTCGGGAAGCGACATGGCGGTAGCGCGATACGACAGCGGGGGTACCCTCGACCCAGAGTGGGGTGGTGACGGGACGGTCACCACCGACTTCCCGGCCCTCAACGACATCGACCTGGCCAACGGCGTGGCGATCCAGGGCGACGGCCAGGTGGTGGTGGCTGGGACGACCTTGAATCAGGACACGCTCGACGAGGACTTCGCCCTGGCCAGGTATAAGCCGGACGGGACGCTGGACCCTTCCTTTGGCCGGAACGGCCTGGTTCGAACCGCGTTCAATTCGCTTAACGACGAGGGCTTGGCATTGGCCCTGCAGCAGGACGGGAAGATCATCGTCGCTGGGGTCGGGCAGGGACGCCTGGTCCTCGCCCGGTACACGACCAACGGGAGCCTGGACCCCAGCTTCGGGAGTGGGGGAAAGGTCCGCAGCCGACCTGGAGCCGGCCTCGCAGTGAAGGTCCAACCGGACGGGAAGATCGTTGCGGCAGGAGCCACGACGATAGACTCCGTCGAGGTCTTTCTGGTCGGGCGGTTCAACTCCGATGGAACTCCAGACAGTGCGTTTGGCCGAAGCGGGATCGCCACGACGAAGTTCGGGAACATGTTCGCGGGGGCGAGCGGTGTGGCCCTCCAGGGTGACGGCAGGATAGTGGCGGCGGGCACTGTGGATCGGGACTTCGCACTGGCCCGGTACAACACGGATGGCACCCTGGATACGACCTTTGGCGTGAACGGCCGCGTCGTGACAGATGTCACTGGCATCGACGACAGCGCGGCGGACGTCGCCGTCCAGGCGGATGGCAAGGTCCTCGCCGTGGGCTACGCGTACGATCAGCGATACCGGTTCGCGCTCGTCAGGTACGCCACCGATGGCGAGCTGGACTCCACGTGGGGCGGTGACGGGAAGGTCACAGCAGACTTCGGCTTCGACGAGCAGCGAGCCTTCGGCGTCGTCATGGATTCCGCCGGGCGGGCCGTCGTCGCCGGATTCGCGGCCAATGGGGCGGCGCAAGACTTCGCCGTAGCCCGGTTCCTGACCTCGTAACGACGGGAGGCGGGCCGGACCTACGTGGAGAGCGGCGAGGGCCGGTCGGGGTCGATCTCGTAGCGCTTGATCGCGTCGGCCACGGCTTCGGGCTTGACCTCTCCCATGTCGGCGAGCGCCGACAGGACCGCCACCGCGATGTGTTCCGCGTCGGTCTCGAAGAACCGCCGCAGGGCCTCGCGCGTGTCCGACCGCCCGAATCCGTCGGTCCCGAGGGAGACGAAGGGCTGCGTGATCCACCGGGCGATCTGGTCGGGCACGGCCTTGATCGAGTCGGTCACGGCCACGACGGGCCCCTCGACGCCGGCAAGGGTTGTGGACACGAACGGCTCCCGGCGGTCCTCACCAGGATGCAGCCGGTTCCATCGCTCGCTGGCCAGCGCGTCGGCCCGGAGCTGCTGATACGAGGTGGCGCTCCACACGTCCGCGGAGACGTCGTGCTCGTCGGCCAGCATCTGCTGGGCGCGAAGCGCTTGGGGGACCATGGGTCCCGAGCCGAACACCTGGGCCCGGTGCATCTTCTGTCCGTTGGGCCCCTCCTTCACCCGGTACAGGCCGCGGATGATCCCTTCGTCCACGTCCTCGGGCATAGGCGGCATGGCGTACGTCTCGTTGTAGAGCGCGAGGTAATAGAAGATGTCCTCTCCGCCGCCCTTCCCGGCATCGCCGTACATCCGCTTGAGGCCTTCGCGGACGATGGTGGCGACCTCGTACGCGTAGGCCGGGTCGTAGGCGAGGCAGGCTGGATTGGTGGTGGCGAGCAGCAGCGAATGCCCGTCCTGATGCTGCAGCCCTTCCCCGTTCAACGTGGTCCTCCCGTGCGTCGCCCCCAGCAGGAATCCGCGGGTCCGCTGGTCGCCGGCCGACCAGATGAGGTCGCCGATGCGCTGGAACCCGAACATCGAATAGAACGAGAAGAAGGGGATCATCGGCTCCTCGTGCGTGGCGTACGAGGTGCCGGCGGCGGTGAAGGAGGCCATCGACCCCGCCTCGGTGATGCCCTCCTCCAGGATCTGCCCGTCCTTCGCCTCGACGTAGGCCAGCAGGAGCGCCGCGTCCACCGGTTCGTAGAGCTGGCCGTGCGCCGCGTAGATCTTGAACTGGGGGAACAAGGACTCCATCCCGAACGTCCGGGCCTCGTCGGGAATGATCGGAACGATGCGGCGACCGATGCTCTTGTCCCGCATGAGGTCTCGGAGCAAGCGGACGAAGGCCATGGTGGTGGAAACGGGCTGCTTGGTGCCGTCACCGAACTGCCGGTACAGATCGTCCTTCGGCAGGTCGATCGGCTTGGCGCTCACTCGCCGCTCCGGCACGAGGCCTCCCAGGGCGTGGCGCCGGGCCAGCATGTACTGGATTTCCCTGGAGTCGGGACCGGGGTGGTAGTAGGGAGGTTCGCCGCCTTCGAGTTCCTTGTCGGGGATCGGGAGTTCCAGGCGGTCTCGGAACACCTTCAGCTCCTCGACCGAGAGCTTCTTCATCTGGTGAGTGACGTTGCGGGCCTCGAACGAAGCCGGCAGGGCCCACCCCTTCACGGTCTTGGCCAGGATCACCGTGGGGGCGCCCCTCAGCTCGACGGCCGTGGCGTAGGCGGCGTAGAGCTTGCGGTAGTCGTGGCCGCCTCGGCGGAGACGTTTGAGGTCCTCGTCGGAGAGATGCTCCACCATCTCCTTGAGGCGTGGATCGGGGCCGAAGAAGTGTTCGCGAATGTACGCGCCCGATTCGACAACGAACTTCTGGAACTCTCCGTCCAAAGTGGTGTCCATCTTGTGGACGAGGATGCCGTCACGGTCGCGGGCCAGGAGCTCGTCCCACTCCCGCCCCCACACCACCTTGATGACGTGCCATCCGGCGCCCCGGAAGATCGACTCGAGCTCCTGGATGATCTTGCCGTTGCCGCGAACCGGGCCGTCGAGGCGCTGCAGGTTGCAGTTCACCACGAAGATCAGGTTGTCCAGGCTCTCGCGGGCCGCGAGCGACAGCGCCGCCATGGACTCAGGTTCGTCCATCTCCCCGTCCCCGACGAAGGCCCACACGCGCTGTTTGGAGGTGTCCTTGAGACTCCGATTCTCCAGGTAGCGGTTGAAGCGGGCCTGATAGATGGCGTTCAGCGGAGAGAGTCCCATCGAGACTGTGGGGAACTCCCAGAATTCCGGCATCAGGCGAGGGTGCGGATACGAAGAGAGGCCGGGCTTCAGCGCTTCCCGTCGGAACCGATCCAGCTTGGCCTCGTCCCACCGCCCCTCGAGGTAGGCGCGGGCGTAGATCCCCGGTGCCCCGTGGCCCTGGAAGAACACGTGGTCCCCGCCGCCAGGAGCGTTCCTGCCTTGGAAGAAGTGGTTGAACCCCACCTCATACAACGAGGCCGCCGACGCATATGTGGAGATGTGGCCGCCGATCCCCTCGTAGTGCTTGTTGGCTCTGGCCACCATGACCGCGGCGTTCCACCGGACCAGCCGGCGGATGTGACGCTCCATCTCCTCGTCGCCAGGGAAGTAGGGTTCCTCCTCGGGCGGGATCGTGTTGATGTAGTGCGTGGAGACCATGGGTGGGACGCCGATCCGGCGTGACCGGGCGTGGGTGAGGATCCGGTGCAGGAGGAAGGCGGCCCTGGCGGGGGACTGGTCGATGATCTCGTCGAGCGCCGCGATCCACTCGGCGGTTTCATCGGGATCGATGTCGGGAAGCTGGTCCCTGAACGCGTCGAACTCTCGCACTGCTTCCTCCGGGTTGCTGTTGCCTACAAGACTAGGCGGTCCGCGGCCCGATGTTCGCCAAGGCAGGTATCGGCTCTGGGAGGGCTTGCGTGGAGGTCAGTGTTCGTTCGAAGACGTCTTCGAAGCAATGGGCCACGAGAGGTGCCATCTCGTCAACGGTGACGCTCCGGGCCGCCAGGAGGGAGAGAGAGGTCACGGCGTGGTCGGCCAGGCCGCACGGAACGATGGCGTCGTACCACGACAGATCCGTGGTGCAGTTCAGGGCGAAGCCGTGGAGGGTCACGCGCGCCCGCATCACGCGCACTCCGATGGCGCACACCTTCCGGTCTCCGGCCCACACGCCGGAGTTCACCGGATTGCGACCCAGCCCGTCGATGCCCGCTCCGGCGCACGCCCGAATGACCATCTCTTCGATCCCGCGGACGTAGCCGACCACGTCCGGCTTGCGGCCGAGATCAACGATCGGATAGCCGACGAGCTGTCCCGGACCGTGGAATGTGACGCTTCCGCCCCGGTCCACCTTGTGGAACTCGGCCCCGGCCGCCGCCATGATGTCCTCGGGCCACACCACGTGGGTGGGGTCGGAGCGCCTCCCGGCCGTGTAGACGGGAGGATGCTCCAGAAGGATCAGCGCGTCGGGGATCTCGCCGCTGAGACGCCGAGCAGCCAGGTCGTGCATGAGCTCGTTGGCCACGGCATATGGCACGAGGCCGGCTGGACGAATGAGCCAGACAGGCTCAGCTGCCACGAGGCAGGAGTCCCAACTCGGGCCCGAAGTCCCAGGTTTCGAGATTCTGCTTGATACGCGCCAGGAACTTCGCAGCGGTGGCCCCATCGATGATGCGATGGTCCCACGACATCGAGAGGTAGACCATGTGCCGGATGGCGATGGCGTCGTCCACCACCACGGGGCGCTTTTCGACGGCGTCGAACGCCAGGATGGCGCACTGCGGCGGGTTGATGATGGGGACGCTGATGATCGAGCCGAAGGGGCCCGGGTTGGTGATGGTGAACGTTCCGCCCTGAACGTCGTAATGTCGTTGATCGCTCTGGCTAGCCCGACCAGGTTCATCGACTCCGCACTCTTGACCACGGGCACGATGAGCCCTTCGTCGAGCGCCACGGCGATTCCCAGGTTCACGTAGCGCTTGAGGATGAGCTGGTCCTCGCGAAGCTCGGAGTTCACGTCGGGGAACTCGAGGAGCGCCTCGCACACCGCTCGCGCCACGAACGGCATGTAGGTGAGTCCGATGCCCTCACGCTGGCGGAATGCGTCCTTGGCACCCTCACGCGTCCGGACGACGCCTTCCATGTTGACCTCCACCAGGTTCCAGGCCCTGGCGGTGGTCTGCATCGACGCGACCATGTTGCGGGCGATGGCCTGGCGCATCCGGGTGAGCGGGATGGGCTCCTCTCGGGCGCCGGGCGCGGCCGCTCGGGGCCCCGGGGCGGCGGCCGGCGCTGGCACTTCTCGGGACGGAGCAGCGGGGACTTCGGCGGGCCGAGCCTCACCGGCGGCGGGGGCTGGCGAGGGCACCGGTTCGGAATCGATGTAGTCCAGCACGTCCTTCTTGGTGATCCGCCCGCCGGTCCCGGTGCCCTGGACGCGCGACAGGTCCACCTGGTTCTCCTCGGCCAGGCGGCGAACCAGCGGGGAGAGGATCTGCGACCGAGGCCCCCGCTCCGGGGCGGCCTGAGCAGCCGGCGGGGGAGCCGCCTGGGCCCGGGGAGAGGTCGGGGTCGACGCGGCCGGCTTCGCCTCGGGGAGAGGAGCCGGCTCCGGGCGCTCCTCCGGCTTCGACTCCCGGTCGGCGGGGTCCGCCGGTGCTTCGGGAGCGTTCGCCTGCGCGGGCTCCCCCTCCTTCTTGGGAGCGGGTGCAGCCTGACCGTCGCCGGACTCGATGACGGCGAGCTCGGTCCCCACGCTCACCGTCTCGCCTTCGGGCACCTTGATCGAGACGACCTTCCCCCCGACGGGCGAAGGGACTTCGGTGTCGACCTTGTCGGTGGAGATCTCGAACAGCGGTTCGTCGCGCTCGACGGTCTCGCCTTCCTTCTTCAGCCACTTGGTGATGGTGCCTTCGACCACGGTCTCGCCGAGCTGCGGCATGGTTACCGAAGTGGCCACAGAGCAACCTCCTTCAATTCACATCGTGTGGAGGGGCTTGCCGGCGAGCGACAGGAAGGCCTCGCCGATCCCTTCCGACAGCGTCGGGTGCGGATGGATCAGCCGGGCCACGTCGGCCGGCCACGCCTCCCAGTTGTACATGAGGGTGGCTTCGGCGATCAGCTCGGTGACGTGTGGTCCCACCATGTGCACGCCGAGCACGGGGCCGTCCTTCTCAGCTACGACCTTCACGAGGCCGCCCTCCCCCACGATGTTGGCCTTCGCCAACACCTGGAAGTTGAACTTCGTGGTGACCACCTCGTGGCCCCGCTCCTTCGCCTGGGCCTCCGTGAGGCCGACCGAGGAGATCTCGGGTGAGGAGAACGTGACCCGAGGGATCCCCGCGTAGTCGATCTCCGGGACTTCCTGGCCGGCGATCCTCTCTGCCACGGCCATGCCTTCCAGGAACGACGAGTGAGCGAGCTGGAGCGGAGTGGCGGCCACGTCGCCAACCGCCCACACGTGCGCTGCCGTGGTCTGGAGTTGGCCGTCGACCTTCACGTACCCGCGGTCGAGCTCGATCCCCGATTCCTCGTACCCGACTCCCCGACTGTTGGGTCCCCGCCCAACCGCTACCAGGCACACGTCCGCAGTTATCGTCTCGGACTTCTTCCCCTCGGCCTCGTGGGTGACCTCCACGTGGTCACCGGCATCCTTCACGCCGGTCACCTTCACGCCTGCGAACGCTTCGATCCCCTTCTTCTTGAAGGCTCGCGCGGCCTCCCTGGAGAGATCCTCGTCCTCCAGCGGCGCGATGCGCGGCAGGGCCTCCAACACGGTGACCTTGGCGCCGAACGACGCATAGACCGTGGCGAACTCCAGACCGATGGCCCCGGCCCCGATGATCACCACCGAGGCGGGGAGTTCCTCCCGAACCAGCGCCTGATCGCTGGTGATGATCCGGTCGGTGACCTCGAGGTCGGGCAGAAGCCGCGGGTACGAACCGGTGGCGAGCACCACGTCGGCCGCCCGAAGGGTTCGACCGTCGATTTCCACGGCCGGGCCGGCGGCAAGTTTCCCCGTCCCGTGGACGACGTCGATCTTCCTCGCCTTGATCAGACCCGTCAGGCCCGCGACCTTCTTCTCGACGATGTGTCGCTCGGCCTCGAGCACCTTTGGCCAATCCACCTCCCCGCTGGCTCTGATGCCCCATTCCTCGGACCGGTTGATACGGTCCATGACGGCCGCCGACTCGAGGAGCGCCTTGGATGGGATGCATCCGCGAAGCAGGCACGTGCCGCCGAGACGATCGTCTCGTTCAATGACCGCGACCCGCTTGCCGAGCTCGGCCGCGCGCAGGGCGCAGGCGTACCCGCCGGTCCCGCTCCCCAAAACGACGACGTCGTACGTGCCCTCGGCCACTTCCGGCCATACTACCTGGGCGAAAGAATCCCATGAGCGTCGCGACAGGAGAGGTCAGACACACACCGCTCGAGGCGGAGCATCGGGCCCTCGGAGCGCGCCTGGGCCCGTTCGCAGGGTGGCTCATGCCCATCGAATACGAGGGCACGCTGTCCGAGCACCGCGCCGTGCGGGAGAGCGTCGGTCTCTTCGATCTCACCCACCTCGGGAAGGTGATCGTGGAAGGTGCTGGTGCGCTGGCGCTCTTGCAGCGCGTCCTGACCAACGATCTCTCGGAGGTCGCCGTCGGGGCCGCTCAGTACAACATGGTGCTGAACGACCGCGGCGGAATCGTCGACGACCTCATCGCCTACCGGCTGGGTGAGGCGCGGTACCTCGTGGTCCCCAACGCCGCGAACACCGCCCGGGTGCACCGGATGCTCCTCGAACATGCCGAGGGGTCGACCGAAGTGGTCCTCCACGACGACCTGGTCCTGATCGGCCCTCAAGGGCCGGCCTCTCCCAAGCTCGTGGAGCAGCTCTTCCCCGAGGCCGGCGCCCTCGAGTACATGCACGGCGCGGAGACGACGTTTCGGGGGGAACCTGCCGTGGTCTCCCGTTCGGGCTACACGGGTGAGCTGGGGTTCGAGCTGTTCGTGCCCGAAGCTCTGGCGGTCGAAGTGTGGAGGGAACTCCTCTCGCTGGGCGAGCCGATGGGTGTACGGGCCTCGGGCCTGGGGGCCCGCGACACCCTTCGCCTGGAGATGGGCTATCCGCTACACGGCAACGACATCTCTCCGGAACGTACGCCGCTCGAGGCGGGACTGTCCTGGGCTGTCGCCTTCGACAAGGGGGACTTCCTCGGACGGGAGGCGCTGGTCCTGCAGAAGCAGGAGGGCATTCCCGCCAGGCTGTGGGGACTCCGGATGCAGGAACAGGGCAAGATCCCTCGCCCTCACTACACCGTGCTGGCAGAAGGCGAGCGCGCCGGTGAGACGACCAGCGGGACGTTCTCGCCGACACTCGGGATCGGGATCGGCCTCGCCTACCTGTCTCCCCGTGACCGGTTCCATGCCGGCGACGTGGTGGAAGTGGATGTTCGCGGGCGGCGGGCACGGGCCGAAGTGGTCCGGCCCCCGTTCGTCGATTCTTCCCCGAAGTAAGGCTGGCGCTCAGGCTCCCCGAGCCCGGTGCGCGGCCTGGATCTCGCGCTCCCAGCTGGCGACCTCCTCGGCCAGGAGCGCATTGGATTGCATCAGGAAGCTTGCCCCCGCGAACCGTGGGTTCGGCATGCCGGACGAATAGATGTCCGGGGGCTTCACGAAATAGAAGAGGACGACGGGAGGGACGCCCGGCGCGGCGACGCGAAGCTCGAGCACGGGGCTGCCCCGAGCCCGGCCGACCTTCTCCACGTCGTGCAGGGCGAACACGGTTTCGCCCAGCATGTCGGGCTTGGCGGTTCGAAGCTCAGGCCGGAAGATCAGCCGCTGCGATTCGAGGATCAGTTCGCCGCGGATGCCGGCCCGTCCGGTCTCCTTGTGGACCATCCAGACGGTGGCCGGTTCGGGCATCGGTCGAGCTACGCGCCGAGATAGCCGAGGAACAACGCTTCGGCCAGACAGGACTTCTCGAGGTCGGCCAGATCCAGGCTCTCGTTCTCCGAGTGCGCGTTGCACTTGGGGTCACCGGCGCCGGTCAGCATGAGGATGGCGTCGGGGAAGACCTGGGCGAACTCGGCGACGAACGGGATCGAGCCGCCCGCACCCATCTGCACTGGGGCCTTGCCATAAGCCTCCCGCATCGCCCGCTTCATGG
>VAYC01000089.1 GCA_005885025.1 Actinomycetota bacterium
CGAGGGCCTTTTCCATGACCCCGCGGTCGGTCCCGGCGGGACCCTTCAGGATCACGGACAGCCCGCCCTCCAGGTCCAGGCCGAGGAGCGGCTTGACGCTGGTAAGCAGGCCAGCAACGGCCGCGGCCACCAGGATGGCCACGAACACGATGGATGCCGTCAGTCGTCCGACGTTCTTCATGAAAGTCCCTTACAGGAGCGTCGCTCCATTGATCGTCAGCTTGAATTGGCAGTCCAGCCGCTGAGCTGCCCGCCGGCACATGATCATGCGGTGGAGGAAGATCTCGAAGTATTCCATGACGTGGCTGATCTCGGTGTCGATGGTGAGCTCCAGCGTGATGGTCCGGGCGGACGAGTCTACCCGGAGGAAGGATTGTTCGGCGGCGTAGTTGACGCGGTCGTGGATGTCGAAGTCGATCTGGGCCGACTTCCGCACGCGGCTCCGGTGCACATCGGATTTGTCGGCGAGGATCACCGCGGCCGAGACGGGGCTGACCGCCTCTCCACCCTCTTCCTCGTGATTGCCGATTGCGCTCATCACCAGGGATAAGTCGCCCGGATGCATGCGCTCCTTGAGTACGTCGTACACGAGGAGCGCTCCCGTGGGGCCGTGGTTCTCCCTGGCCACCATGTTCCCGACGTCGTGGAGGTAGGCCGCGATGGACGCGAGCTCTGCCATCCGGCCCTCGAAGCCCAGCCGGGAGAGGATGTTGAAGGCGATGCGAGAGGTCAGGTTGGCATGCCGGAAACCATGCTCGGTATACCCCAGGCCTTCCATCACGCGGTCGGCTCCCGCGATGAAGGTCGAGATGTGGGCTTCCTGCTGGACCTCTTCGAGTGTCAACAGCCGGTGCTCACCGCTCGCGTCGGTGGCGCGCGTGGCCGGCTGACGCTGCCGGGCTGCCTGGCTCACGACTGCTCGCCGGCCCCCTCGCTCGGGCCCTTCCTCCCTCTGAACCAAGGGCCCGATCGGGACCGGCCCTCGGGCTCCTGCTGGCGGGCCTCCTCGTGGTGATCGTCCTGCTCGTCGTCGGCGGGAGACTCGTCCCCGTAGTCCTCTTCGTCGTCGTAGACGAGCTTGCGGGCGATGGCGCCCCGAGCGAACCGGATGTCCACGCTGGGGGCCACCTCAAGGGTGACGGACTCGTCGTCCAGCGCCCGGATCGTCCCGTACATGCCTCCGAGCGTCACCACCTCATCGCCCACGTCGAGGCTTTCGATGAGCTGGCGCTGAGCTTGCTGTCTGCGGCGCTGGGGCCTGATCAGCACCATGTAGAAGATGACCACCATGAAGCCGATGAAGATCAGGGAAGTGAAGGCCGACCCCGAGCTGCTGCTCGCAGCGAGGAGTGGGCTGATGGATCCGAGCACGATGACCTCCTCTGGACCCGTCCACCGAAGGAGGTGGGAGTCCGCGTAAAAAACGGCGGCCTGCGGCCGCCGGGACGAAAGCCAAAGAATCAGTGTAGGCCCCGACCAGGGGGTTTGCAACAGATCGACCCGGGGCGACCGCCGCGGGGAGCGCGAATCACCGACGGAAGAACAGGTTCAGGCCAATGGTCAGCAGGACCGACAGCACGATGGAGGTCCCGAGGGGCACATAGACGCGCCAGGTCCGACCGCCAAACGAGAAGTCACCAGGGAGCCCTGGATGCGGGATCAGGCCCCGGCCCACCAGGACCAGCAAGAGGCCCAGCACGGCCAGGACACCCGCCAGGACCAAGAGGAGCTTCCCGAGCCCCGAGAGGTCCATCCACCCACTGTAGCGACGATCGACCGATGGACTTCGTGGACCTGGATCAGAACAGCTCGCCGGACCGTGCCGGCGTCAACCCGAGATGACCGTATGCCGCTTCGGTGGCGACCCGCCCTCGAGGAGTCCGCTTGATGAACCCCAACTGCAGCAGGTAGGGCTCATAAACGTCTTCGATCGTCTCGGTCTCCTCCCCCACCGAGGCGGCCAGCGTGGAAAGCCCGACCGGGCCTCCCTGGAACTTCGTGACCAGCGACGAAAGGATCGAGAGGTCCAGCTTGTCGAGGCCGCGCTCGTCCACCTCGAACAGTGAGAGGGCCAGGCCGGCGGTCTCATGCGTGACCCGGCCGTCGCCCCGGACCTGGGCGTAGTCGCGGACGCGCCGAAGGAGACGGTTGGCGATCCGGGGCGTTCCTCGGGAACGTCTCGCGATTTCCTCCGCTCCCGCCGTTTCCACCGGGGTCCCCAGGATGCCGGCCGAACGATTCACGACCTGGGCCAGCTCCTCGTGCGAGTAGTAGTCCAGGCGCGGTGAGAAGCCGAACCGCTCCCGGAGCGGCAGCGTGATGAGGCCGGGCCTGGTCGTCGCGGCGACGAGCGTGAACCGCGGGAGGTCGAGCCGGATGCTCCGGGCGGAAGGCCCCTTGCCGATGATCACGTCGAGCTTGAAGTCCTCCAGCGCCGGATACAGCACCTCCTCCACGGTCCGGGGCATCCGATGCACCTCGTCGACGAAGAGGACGTCACCCTCCTCGAGGTTGGTGAGGATGGCGGCGAGGTCGCCGGCGCGCTCCAGGGCCGGGCCGGACGTGGGACGGAAACCGACGCCGAGCTCGTTCGCCACGATGCCGGCCAGTGTCGTCTTCCCCAGGCCCGGCGGCCCCGACAGCAGCACGTGATCGAGGGGTTCCCCACGGGCTCGGGTCCCCTCCACCAGGAGCTCGAACTGTTCCTTGATTCTGGCCTGGCCCACGAACTCCGCGAGCCAGCGCGGTCGGAGCGCGGCGTCGAACTCGCGTTCCTCGTCCCGGACCTCGGCGGCCGCCACCCTGATCAGCTCGTCGGTCTCCCGGCTCGTCATCTCCCCACACTCCTCAGCGCCTCTCGCAGCAGCTCCTCCACCGGCCGCTCGCCGTCCGGGGCGAGTGCGGCGAGCGCATCCCGGGCCTCCTGCGCGGTCAGCCCGAGTGACAGCAACGCATCGCGCACTTCTGCCAGCGGACCGGTCCCCGAGGCCTCGATACCGGCCCCGATCTTGTCCTTCAGGTCGAGGATCACCCGGCCGGCCACCTTCTTGCCAACTCCGGGCACGAGCGTGAGCGCTGCGACGTCTCCGCTGACCACGGCCCGCCGTACGGCGTCCGGGGTCAACAGCGACAGAACACCCAGGGCAAGCTTCGGCCCCACTCCGCTTACCGTGATCAAGTAGTCGAACAGCACGCGTTCGTCGGGTGTGGCGAAGCCGTACAGGAGCATGGTCTCGTCCCGCATCAGGAGACGGGTGTAGAGCCGGGCCGGCTTCCCTGACGCCGGCAGCCGCGACAACGTCTGCGCCGGAACCAGCACCTCGTAGCCGACACCGGACACCGCCAGGACCACGCGGTCACCCGTTTTCTCAGCTACCTTGCCCTCGAGGAGGGAGATCACGGCACGGCTCCCTTCGCCATTCTTCGCAGCCGGGACTGCTGGAGGTGGCAGGCCGCCACGGCGGCTGCATCCGCCGCATCGGGCTCGTCCGGGACCCCTTCCATCCGCAGGAGCCGAGACAGGGATCGCCGCACGTCCTCCTTGGACGCGTTCCCCACGCCGGTCACGGCCATCTTGACCTCGAGCGGGGCGTACTCCTCGACCGGGATGCCCGCCTCGGCAGCGGCCAGCATGATCACCCCGCTGGCCTGGGCCACAGCCATCGCGCTCTGCGAGTTCCGCCCCCACAGCAGACGCTCCACGGCCATCGCGCCGGGGGCGTGTTCCCGGATCGCCGTCACCACGCCCTCGTGAAGCCGCCGGAGGCGCAGCTCGGAAGCGAGGCCGGCGGGGGTGCGCAACGTACCGGCCCACAGCACTCGAGGACCCGACGTCCCACGCTCGACCACCGCCAGACCGACCGCCGCGGTCCCGGGGTCCACCCCGAGCACCACGTCATCGAACATATGTTCAGGAGCCTACCCGCGGCGACCTCCCCCTGCAATCACACCGCTGTCATTTGCCCCGCTCGACCTCCAAGCACGCTGAGGTCGGTCGAGGAGAGAGGTGGGAGGAGGATGTGGGGAGCCGGCCGGGCTCAGCCGGTCTGAACCAGGATCTCCTCGGGGATGTCGAAGTTCGCGTAGACGGCCTGGACGTCGTCGAGCTCTTCCAGCGCCTCCACCAGCCTGAGGACCGACTGGGCCCGCTCACCGTCGAGGGGCACGCCGGTCTGTGGCAACCGGGTCAGCTCGGCGGAGGTGACCTTCACCCCGGCGGCGTCCAGGGCCTTGCGCACCGAGCCGAACACCTCCCACTGTTCCCCCGCATCCCGGAGGTCGTCCGCGCCGGCTTCCAGGACGACCTCGAGCAGCTCGTCCTCATCGGGCTGGGTTGTCTTGTCGATCGTGAAGAGCGCCTTGCGGTCGAACATCCAGGCGACGCTCCCGGGGTCGCCGAGTTTTCCCGCCAGCCGGGCGAAGGCGTGCCGGACCTCCTGGCCGGTTCGGTTCCGGTTGTCGGTGACCGCCTCGACCACGATCGCCACGCCGCCCGGCCCGTACCCTTCGTACACGACCTCCTCGTAATGAGCCTCCCCCGCCGCGCCGCTCGCCCGCTTGATGGCTCGCTCGATGTTGTCCCACGGAACGGAGTAGCTTCGGGCCTTCTCAACAGCCGATGCCAGGGTCATGTTTCCTTCGATGCTCGGCCCGCCTTCCCGGGTGGCCACCTCCACGGCACGGAGCAGCTTGCCGAACATGCGACCCCGCTTCTCGTCGGTGGCCGCCTTCTTCCGTTTGATCTGCGCCCATTTGGAGTGGCCGGACATCGCTCCCCTATCCCCGATCCCTCGGTTCGTCCGCCATGGCGAGCAGCCTCTCATGCAGGCGCTTGTCGCCGGCGATCTCTGGATGAAACGCCGCCGCCATCAGCTTGCCCTGCCGCACCAACACGGGCTGTCCCCCGTGCTCGCCCAGGACCTCGACTGCCGGGCCCAACTCGGAGATGACCGGGGCCCGGATGAACACGGCCCTGACCGAACCCATGCCCTTCACCTCCACGTCGGCCTCGAAGGAGTCCACCTGCCGCCCGTAGGCGTTGCGCCGCACGGTGACGTCCAGCAGCGACAGGAGCGGTTCGCCGTCCTCGATCCGCTTGGACATGACGATCATTCCGGCGCACGTCCCGAGGATGGGCATCCCTTCCGAGGCGCGGCGACGGATGGGGTCAACGAGCCCGTGGTCCCGCGCGAGCTTGGCGATCGTGGTCGACTCACCTCCCGGAATGGCCAGGAGGTCCACCGCGGCAAGGTCCTCGGGCGTCCGAACCAGCAGGGCCGTAGCACCGCTCGCCGCGAACATCGCTGCGTGCTCCCGGAAGTCCCCCTGCAGGGCCAGCACGCCAGCCTTCACGAACTCACCAGCCCCGCGTCTGGAGGAGCTCCTCCTCGCTCATCTTGGCGACGTCCAGGCCTCGCATCGCTTCCCCGAGACCTCGGGACACCTTCGCTAGGATGTCGGGGTCCTGGTAGTACGTCGTCGCTTCGACCACGGCTCGCGCCCTCGGCGCCGGATCTTCCGACTTGAAGATCCCCGAACCGACGAAGTTCCCGTCGGCGCCGAGCTGCATCATCATCGCGGCGTCCGCGGGCGTCGCGATCCCGCCGGCGGCGAAGTTCACGACCGGAAGCTTCCCGGTGGCGGCTACCTGGCGGACCAGCTCCAGCGGCGCGCTCAATTCCTTGGACGCGTGGACCAGCTCGTCGCCGCGGAGACCCCCCAGATGGCGGATCTGCCCCTGGATCTTTCGCATGTGGCGAACGGCTTCCACGACGTCACCCGTTCCGGCCTCTCCCTTGGTTCCTCGGCGATCCGGCGCAATGCTTCGCCGAGGTCGCGAGCGCCGCACACGAAGGGCACCGTGAAGCGCCACTTGTCGATGTGGTGCTCCTCGTCGGCCGGAGTGAGGACCTCGCTCTCGTCGATGTAGTCGACGCCCAGGGACTGGAGGATCTGGGCCTCGACGAAGTGGCCGATACGGCACTTGGCCATGACGGGGATCGAGACGGCCTCCATGATCTCGACGATCTTGTTCGGGTCGGCCATGCGGGCCACGCCGCCCTCGGCCCTGATGTCGGCCGGCACCCGCTCGAGCGCCATGACCGCGCAGGCCCCGGCATCCTCGGCGATCTTCGCTTGCTCGGCGGTGGTGACGTCCATGATTACCCCGCCCTTGAGCATCTTGGCCAGCCCGGTCTTCACCCGGAGCGTGCCGGTCTCGTTGTCCATCGTCGAACCTCCTCGGGAGCGGCTCCCGGCCGCCAGAAGCTCCTGCCGATGAGTGTACTCGGGCCGCCCGAGGACCCGTCCCGGCTGCCCGCTCGGTTCGCGGCCGCTTAGGATCACGGCGACCCCGGGCCACACGAAAGGAGGACCGATGATCGTGGTCCTGTTCTCGATCACGATGCGAGAGGGCGCGCCCGTCGAAGAAGAGGAGTCGGAGAGCGAGCGGATGTGGGCGATCGTTTCGTCGATGCCAGGCTTCATCTCCTACAAGGCCTACACCGCGGCCGACGGCGAGACGATCGCCGTGGTTCGCTTCGAATCGAGAGAGGCCCTCGATGCCTGGAAACGGGAGCCACGGCATCGCACGGTCCAGGAACGGGCCCGCGAGGCCTTCTACGAGCAGTATTGGGTGCAGGCGTGCGAGTCCTTCCGTTCGTACCGATTCACCAGAGCTTCCGGGTACGAGGAGATCCCCAGAGAAGTGTTCCTAGCGGGCGCTCGTGCGCCTGCCAGTGCATCTGGCGCCGCGCCCGGGTGAGGCGGCCGCGAGTCCCGCATCCGTTACCCTCTCCCGCATGCGCATCTTCTCGGGCATCCAGCCAACCGGGC
>VAYC01000090.1:0-5139 GCA_005885025.1 Actinomycetota bacterium
TCGTGGTCCTCACCTCGAACAACACGAGGGAGCTCTCCGAGGCGTTGAAGCGGCGATGCCTCTTCCTCCACATGGACTACCCGACGATCGAGCGGGAGAAGCAGATCATCCTGGCCAGGGTGCCGGGCATCGACTCGGCATTCGCCGAGCAGATCGCCCGTTTGGTCCGTTCGATCCGGGAGTTCGACTTGAAGAAGCCGCCGTCCGTCTCGGAGACGCTCGATTGGGCGCGGACACTCTTGCTGCTCGGGCTCGATCGGGTCGACGGGGACGTGACCCAGGACACCCTCTCGCTCCTGCTGAAGTACCAGCAGGACATCGACAAGGTGAAGCCCGAGTTGGCGCGACACGAGGCCTGAGGCTCTACTACCTGCTGCGGGCAAGCTGGTGCCAGTTGATCCCAACGATCACGTCGGATCGACGCGGAAAGGTGACCGCGTCCGGGCACTCTCCAATTCCCACTTCCGGCGCGCAGCCTGCCTGAGCATGTCGAGCATGAGCTGCGGGCTGCAGCCCTTCACCAGTAGGCAGTACACGTCGGCCCGAGCCGCCTCGAGATCGAGTGTCTGGTCATCGTACGCCGTGAACACGACCGCTTGGACGAGGGGGGCGTCCGCCTTGATCAGGTTCGTTGCCTCCAGCCCGTCCATCCCTGGCATACGGAAATCCATCAGCACGACGTCCGGGTGTCGTTCCCGGGCCAGGGACACGCCCTGGGCCCCATCTCCGGCCTCGCCCACGACTTCGAAGCCCCGCTCGCTCAGCAAGGTGCAGAGCGCCTCTCTGAGGACCTCGTCGTCGTCCACGACGAGCACCCGAGGGACCGACACCCATGTGGCGCCCGGGGATGTCGCGTTCACGACGTTCGTATCTCCTTGGGCAGGTCGGCTCGGATGATCGTTCCGGCTCCCCCACTTGTCGTCACCGTCCACGAGCCTCCGGCCATCTCCACTCGTTCCCGCATCGCCAACAGGCCGAAGTGACCATTCATCGGTGAGGTCGAGATACTCGACGGGTCGAAGCCGACGCCGTCATCCCGGACCTGGAGCCCGATACGCCCATCGTTCTCACGCAGCGATATCCACACTCGCTTCGCCCGAGCGTGCTTCAGGACGTTCGCCATCGCCTCTTGAGCCACCCGATAGAGGATGACTTCCTGAGCTGGGTCCAACCGCCCACGCAGATCGCACTCCAGCGAGCACACCAGATCGGCGTCTCGCTCGATGGAAGCCAGGTGCTCGCTGAGCGCGGCCGAAAGCCCTCGCTCGTCCAGCATGGGTGGGCGAAGCTCGGTCATCATCTTCCGCAGTTCGCTGATCTCGTTCCGAACCTGGCCCTGGAGCTGATCGACGAGCCTCCCAGCGCCTTCGGCATCTTCTCGTGCCACACGGTCCCGGAGCGACTCCAGCTTCACGTCGAAAGCCGTCAGGTGCTGCACCGGCCCGTCGTGAAGCTCCGCAGCGACGCGCTTGCGTTCCAACTCGGTAGCCTGAACGGTTTGCTCCAACAGGCTGCTGCGTTCCGCCTGCAAGGTCCTGAGCTTCTCTTCGGACTCGTGGCGCTCGGTCATGTCGCGCGTGTTGAGGACGAGCCCCCGGACCGTTGGATCCGACATCAGATTGGTCATGGCGCTCTCAACGTTGCGCCAGGCACCGTCTCCGCGACCGAGTCGGTACTCGACCCTTGACACCGAGTTCTGATGCTGGAGCAGATCCGCGATGGCGCCGGCCATGGTGGCGACGTCGCCAGGATGGATCAGTTCCGTGATATTCGATCCCAGAAGCTCCGAACTTGGAACACCGAGGACGTGCTCCGCCGAGGCGCTCTGATACTGAACCCGACCGCTCTCGTCGAGAACCGTGATGGGGTCGGACGAATTGTGGACCAGCGACCTGAACTGCATGGTCTGTTGAGCTCCGATCCGTTTCAGCAGGAGTGCCATGCCGATCGCCGCGGCTGCTCCCACGAGCCCCAGCGCCACACCAACCCACACCAGCCGCCACAGCGCCACCTCCGCATGCTTGGTCATTTCGCCAACCGCGTCACTGGTGATGCCGGAGACCTGAGCCCCGATGATCCGGAGCTGCATGAGCTGTTGGTCGAAGCCTGGGTTTCCCCGATCCGACGCGAGAAGGGCATTCCCTGTCCTGAGGAGCTTGCCAATCAACATTCGCTCTTGCTGGAGCTTGGCGATGGTCTTCCAATCTCCCTTCATCGGGTGGATCGTCACGGTCGCATCGGCCCCCTGCACTGCCTGAACCTCTCCACCTTCCAGCAGGGCAAGAGCCGTCCGCTGCAACTGTGTCGCGTCTTCCTGCGGATCCGCTTGGAACCCTTCGACCTTCAACAGGACATCCTTGATGTACCGCTCGGCGAGCGCGCGCTGCCGCGCGGCCACATTGATGATGAGAGCCGTTTCACGCTCCTTTGCGGTGGCTCTGGCGTTGAAGCCGACGATCGCGGCGATCAGGATCAGGAACAACGCGATGATCCAGCCGAACTTCCGGCCGCTACGCATCTGGATCGCCCGTGTCTCGGTCGCTTCCCACCTGCAGAAGGGTGTGCATTCCTCCGAGGTAGTGCCCTTCGAGGTTGCAGAAGAAGACGTACCGGCCCGGCGAGAGGTTCAGGACAAGCTGTGCCCGATCGCCAACGTCGAGTTCGCTCAGCTCGTCGACGGCATGGAGCTGAGGGGAGTCCTCGTCGACGAGGAGCCCATCGGGTCGAAGCGGGAGTTGGGCTGCGGGCAGGTCGGTTCTGACCACGACCAACTCGTGAGTGGATGGCCCCAAGTCATGCACAAGAAGCACCACATGTCCGGTCGCCACGCTCGAAGAGGACGCGGTGATGCGAAAGTCTCGGATCGTGACGGCGAGACTGGGCCCGTGGCCAGCGGGCGCGCCCCCCGTGCAAGCAGAAAGGCCGACGATCGCCGCAGCGACCGTGGCCACGACGAACCTGCGGGATCTTCGCGGATCGATCATCGATGTCGAGTCCAAAGGGGGTGCCTTTCTCGACTCATCGGATAGGCGGCTTTCCCCCTTGAGACAGGCGTCGCACCCGAGCTGCTCCTGGGAACCGAGGTCTGGAGCGATCCGCCTACCGGCTCAGACCGCTCAGCTCCCTGATGGCTTCGCGACACGTGTCGCAAAGACCTCCCCGGCCTGCTCGGCCGCAGGAGGAGCAGCGAGGGCCTTTCGAGGTTTCCGCCTCGGGCTCCTGGTCGGATTGCAGATCCGGCTTCTGATCGACGAGGTTGAAGGGCTGTGCGGGGGTCGGCGCCGTTTCCGCCTCGGGCCCCAGGGTCTCCACGCGGGGCGTATCCAACGATTCAGTCTCTAGCGGCTCGGGCTCCACGCGCTCCTCGATCAGAGGAGCTGGATCATCTACGAGAGCAAATATCTTAGTGGCGTCGGTGACTTCCTCGGGGGGCCCAACCGCGAGCTCCAGAACTGGGTCGGGGGGTGGCTCGTCCTCGGCCGGGAGGAAGTCGGCGGCGGGGGGGCTTGAGGCGGGCGTCGCCGGGGAGAGCAATGCCTGGTCGGATGCTTCGGCAGAGAAACCCGTGGTGCTGGTCAGCGGCGACCCGCAGGAGTCGCAGAAGCCCGGCGTGGAGAAGAGACCGCACCAGGTGCAGGCGATCTGCGGCTCCTCTGGGGCTCCGCTCACCTCGAACCCTCCGCCGTGACGGGGCCTCGCGGCGCTGGGAGGTCAACCCTCGCCCGCCGCCGATCGCCCCCGTCCCCCGTTCGTCTCGCCTTCTACATCGCTCCAGAAAGGCAACTTGTTACCCACCTCCACGGATATAGTCCGGCCAGCCCGACCCGGTCAGAGGAGGTGCGATCGTGCTGATGACGACCGCAATGCAGCGGTTGTTCTCGACAGGGATCCCGATCACCGAAAAGGTCGTCCGGACAGTGGTGGTGTACGGGGCGGTGCTCTTCCTGCTCCGCCTGGGTGGGAAGCGCACCGCCGCGCAGCTCAACTCATTCGATCTCGTCGTTCTGCTGCTCATCAGCAACGTCGTCCAGAACGCGATCATCGGGCCAGAGAACTCGCTGCTCGGTGGGTTGATCGGCGCTACGGTGCTGGTCGTCGTGAACGACCTCGTCAGCCGCCTCGCCCGGCAGAACGACATCATCGATCGGGCCATGGAGGGCACCGAGGACCGTATCGTCGAGGATGGGGCATTCCTCGATCGCCAGCTGCGGAGGCTCGGGATCCGGACCAGCGATCTCGAGGTGGCGCTCCGTCGTCAGGGCGCTGAAAACGTCGGTCAGGTCAAGCAGGCCGACCTCTATCCATCAGGCGCGATCGTCGTCGATCTGCGGCCGGAGGCCCGTGGCGCTTCGCACGAGGACGTCGAAAGGCTCGAACGCAAGGTCGATCAACTGACGGCGAGCGTGGCTCGTCTCGCGCAAGCAGGCGCGTGAGGGGTCGGTTCAGGCACTTGATTCCGGGAATGCGAACTCGGACCGATCGTCCCAGTCCGCGGTCACTCGGTACGCTGGCGGGATGATCGACCGCCGACGGTTCGAGGAACTCGTCGCCGAAGCCGTCGACTCCCTGCCGCGTTGGGTGCTGGAGCGACTGGAGAATGTGGAGGTGCTGGTGGAGGAGCGGCCGCCGCCGGGCGAGCCGAACCTCTTGGGCCGTTATCACGGCATCCCCTTGACCAGGCGTTCGAACTACGCGGGGGTCCTGCCGGACACGATCACGCTCTACCGCAGCACGGTCGAGCGGTCGGCGCGCGACGAGGACGAGCTGCGCGAGATCATCGCCCACACCGTCGAGCACGAAGTGGCGCACTTCTTCGGTATCTCCGATGAGCGGCTTCGCGACCTGGGGGCCTACTGAACGGCCTGAGGCCTCCTGCCCCGAGGGCACTTGGGGGCCCTCGCGGGAGAGCCCCCAAGCCCCGCTACATCACTTCGAAGGTCTCGAAGACCGTGATGTCTGCGCCGCCCTGCAGGACCGGGCAGTCCTTGGCGAGCTTCGTCGCCAGATCGAGGGAGTCGGCCTGCAGGATCGAGTAGCCGCTCGCCGTCGGTTTCGCGTCACTCACCGAGCCGCTACCCGCGATCTTCTTCACGGCTGGCGTGAAGGGGTTGCCCGGATCGGCAACCGCCGGGCCAAGCT
>VAYC01000090.1:5399-9143 GCA_005885025.1 Actinomycetota bacterium
CCGCCGTGGATGTCGCCGCCTTCCTCCGCCAGCACCCTCCCTTCGACGGGCTCGACGACGAGCACTTAGCGATCGTTGCGAGGTCGGCGCTCATCGAGTTCTTCCCCGCCGGTTCCGCCATCTTGGAGCAGCACGGGCAACCGGCGGCGTATCTCTACGTCATCCGCTCGGGAGCCGTCGAGATCCTCGAAGAGGGACGCTTGGTGGACCTCGCCTCCGAGGGAGAGGTCTTCGGGGAGTTGTCCATGATCTCCGGGGCGGGGCCGTCGGCAACCGTCCGATCCCATGAGGACACGCTGTGCTATCTGATCGATCCGAAGGGGGCCTCCGCCGCCCTGGCCTCCGGCTCGGGGCTCTCTGCCATCGGCGCCTCGATTCGGCGATTGGCGGCAAGGCGAGACCGCGGAGCGGGGCAGGAAGATTTCGGGCGGGTCCGAGTGAGTTCACTGATCCGCCGCCCGGCCATCTCGTTCCCACCCGACGGCAGCGTGGGCGAAGCAGCGAGCCGTATGGCTGAGGACCGGGTCTCGTCGTTGCTGATTCCGTGGAAAGGCGGATGGGGGATCCTCACCGACCGGGATCTACGCTCGGTGCTCGCCGCCGGCAGATCACGAGAGACGAATGTGGCAGAGGTCATGACCGTTCCCGCCCGGACGATCGCCTCGGACTCGATGGCCGGAGAGGCCCTGCTCGCAATGCTCGACGGCGGCTTCCACCACCTTCCGGTGATCGATGCCCACGGCGGGCTCTCGGGTGTGGTCACCGACACGGACCTGATGGGACTCTCCCGCCAGTCACCGTTCGCACTGAAGAGCGCCATCGAGCGAAGCCCCAGCGAAGCCGAGGCGGTGGCCGCGGCCCGTCGGCTCCCGGAGGTCGCCGCGGACCTGGTTGAAGCCAACGTCGACCCCGTCGACGTGGGGCATGTGGTTGGGGCCACCATCGATGCCCTCACCCGGCGCCTCATCGAGCTGGCCATCGCTCGCCTCGGCGATCCACCGGCGTCGTGGGCGTGGCTCGCCCTCGGCAGCGAAGCCCGCCACGAGCAGGCACTGAGTACCGACCAGGACCATGCCCTGGCCTACGAACCGGGGGAGCGGGCAGAGGCAGAGCTCGATCCCTACTTCGCTTCGCTGGCCGAGGCTGTCACCTCAGGACTGGAGGCTGCGGGCATCCCGCGCTGCCGCGGAGATGCCATGGCCGTTCATCCTTCGCTGCGCCGTTCGCAGGCCGGCTGGTTGGACCAGTTCCGGTCGTGGATGAGCGATCCGGGAACGGAAGGCAGCGTCCTGACCTCGATCGCCTTCGACTATCGGCGGATCGCCGGCCCGCTCGATGTGGAGACGCCACTGAACGAGCTCATCCGTTCGATCCCTGGACGCTATCCGCAGTTCCTGCGCCACCTGGCGCGCCGGGCCCTCGATCAGCGGCCGCCCACCGGGTTCTTCCGAAATCTGGTGGTCGAGTCTCACGGCGAACACGCCGGCCGCTTCGACGTCAAGCACGGCGGGATCATGATCGTGACGAGCCTTGCCCGCGCGTGGGCTCTCAGACGAGGACGGACGGAGAAGGGAACGCTCGAACGCCTCCGCACTGCCGTCGCATCCGGCGAGATCGACGAGGAGAGTCGCGAGGCAATGGAGGAGGCGTTTCGGCTTCTGTGGCAGGTCCGACTCGACCATCAGGCCGCGATGGTCCGCGCCGGTCGTCCGACCGACGACTTCGTCGACCCCGCTTCTCTCGGCCCGATCACACGTCAGGGCCTCAAGGAAGCATTTCGCATCATCGGCCGTGAGCAGCGCGGCCTGACCGCCGACCTCGGGGCGCGGTGACCCGTCGCCCAGCCCCGCCCCCTCGCTCCTCTCGACGGCTTCATTGGCGTGACGCCGAGTTCGCGGCGCTTGACTTCGAGACCACCGGACTCGATCTGCGGCGCGACGCCGTGGTGTCCTTTGGACTCGTGCCCGTGCGTCAGGGGCGCATCGACCTCTCCGAGGCGATCTACCAGGAGGTCGCTCCCGAGGTGCCGCTCTCCCATCGGTCGATCACCATCCACCACCTCCGCCCGATTGATCTGGTCGAAGCCCCGGCGCTCGGCGACGTCATCCAGCGCCTTCGAGTGAGCCTGGAGAGTCGATATCTCCTCGCATGGTCCGCGGAGATCGAAGTGGCGTTTCTGGCGAGGGCGTTCGGTGGGCGCGCCCGGAGGTGGCTTGCCCGGACGGTTGACGTGTTGCGCCTTGCCATCCTCGCCGACCGTCTCGAGGGTCGTGATCTGCCCGGCGACTCATACACGCTCACCGAGGCGGTTGTGCGGGCGGGCCTCCCAGTGGAAGAGGCCCACGATGCCCTGAACGATGCGCTCATGACAGCGGAGATGTTTCTCGTCCTGGCCGCTCGGCTCGCGCTCTTCGGGTTCCAAGACGTCCGCAGCTTGGCCCGGCCATTCCGAACCATGTCCCCTTAGCCATCTGACCCGGCGCCGTTGCCCTCCGCCTGAAGAACTCGCACACTCGATGATGTGCTACCAGAGACGAGATACGCCAAGAGTGGCGATGTCCACATCGCCTATCAGGTAGTCGGCGACGGGCCGATCGACTTGGTCCTCGTCCCGGGGTTGTTCACCCATGTGGAGCATCAGTGGGAGGAACCGAGCTTCGCGCGGTTCCTGGACCGGTTGGCCTCGTTCTCCCGCCTGATCGTGTTCGACGCGCGGGGAACAGGTCTGTCTGATCAAGCCCCCGAGCTCCCTCCTATGGAAGAACAGATGGACGACGTTCAGGCGGTGCTGGACGCGGTGGGATGTTCGTCCGCGGCCTTCTTCGGTCTCTCCCAGGCCGGGCCCATGGCCATCCTGTTCGCCGCGTCCCACCCCGAGCGAACCAGGGCGCTCGTCCTCTATGCGACCTACGCGAGGGTCCGCAGCCAGGATGACTACCCCTGGGGGCGCAGCGCCGAGTGGCTGGATGACTACGCGCGGCAGATCGACCAAGAGTGGGGATCTGGAGCCTTCCTCTCCCAGGTAGCGCCGACCCGGGCGGAGGACGAGTCGTTCCGACGATGGTGGGGTCGCTTGGAGCGGCTGTCGTACGGCCCGGGGAACGCCCTCGCTTACTTCCGGATGAACGCCCAGATCGATGTGCGCTCGATCCTCCCTACCATCCAGATACCGACGCTCGTCATCCAACGAGTCGACGATGTCTACCGCAACCCCGGCCACTCAAGGTACTTGGCGGCCCACATCGCAGGCGCGAAACTCGTGGAGCTCCCTGGAGTTGACCACCTTCCCTACGTGGGGGATTCCGATGCCATCCTCGACGAGGTCCAAGAGTTCTTGACGGGAGTCCGCCCTCCCCCCGGGCACGATCGAGTTCTGGCCACGGTTCTGTTCACCGATATCGTGGGGTCAACGGAGCGGGCCAGCGCGCTTGGTGATCGGGCGTGGAAAGAGTTGCTGCAACGCCACCACGTCTTGGTCCGACAAGAGCTTGCCAGGTTCCGTGGCCAGGAGGTCGACACGACTGGAGATGGGTTTCTGGCGACCTTCGACGGTCCGGCGCGAGCGGTCCGATGCGCCCAAGCGATCGTGGAGGCGGTGCGAGCCATCGGGGTCGAGGTTCGAGCCGGTGTACACACGGGAGAGGTCGAGCTCATGGGTGAGCGAGTGGGGGGCATCGCCGTTCACATCGGGGCGCGGGTGGCCGCGATCGCCGCGCCGAGCCAGGTGCTGGTGTCCAGCACCGT
>VAYC01000090.1:9285-10544 GCA_005885025.1 Actinomycetota bacterium
GACAGTCGTCTTCATGGCGGACGCTCGAGACGGGCTGCGTCCCGGCTCGCATGGGTTCATGCTTAGGGCCCCTAAGCACCTGGCCGCTCGGCGGCATCTATCAGGATATGCAGGCAGAGGGCGACGTCGTACGGCTCCCGGTCGCGCAGGAGGCTCCGCGGGACTTCGCGACGTTCTTCGCCGACGAGCACCGGGGGCTCCTCAAGCTCCTGTACTTCGTGACGGGGAACAGGGCGGATGCCGCGGATCTGATGCAAGACGCCTTCCTGAAGCTGTGGGAGCGGTGGGACCGTGTCGACCGGATCACCGATCCCCGGGCGTACCTGTTCCGCGTGGCGCTCAACGGGTCCCGGATGCGGGCGCGCGCCGCAATCCGGGCCGCGCGGAGGTTGGTACCGATGGCCTCGTCGCACGACCCGTTCGACCAGGCGACCCTTAGGGAGGATGTCCGACAGATGCTGCTCGAGCTCTCTCCGCGCCAACGCGCCGCCCTCGTCCTGCTCGACCTGCACGGCTTCGGCTCCAAGGAGGCCGCCCGGATCATGGGCATCCGCTCATCGACCGTCCGAGCGCTCGCTACGCAGGGCCGAGCCGTGCTCCGAGCCTCAGGAGGACCGCATGCCTGAGCTGAAGGAGGTTTTCGAGATGACCACGAAGCAAGTGGAACCCGATGTCGACGCCTGGCGCGAGCAGGAGGGACGCCAGCGTAGGTCGACAAGGAACAAGAAGATCGGGGCGCTCGCCGTCGCGGCTGCCATCGGGTTGGCGGCGGTGGCATTGATCATCAGCACGCGGGTGGGGATGAACGCGAAAACGCCTGCCAACCCGCCACCCACGGTGGCACCAGCGGATGTGAAAGCGCAGGAGGTCGCTATGGGTTTCCTCCAGGCGTACGGCGCCTTCGACGCGGACCGGGCGATCACATACCTGGCCGACAACGCCGACCTCTCGGCGTTGGGTCTGAAGGGAACCCGGCAGTTCCGATTGCTGCTCTCCTTCCTCGAAGCCGAGGGCTACAAGCAGATGCTCACCTCTTGTGAGGAAACGGGCAGCTCGCCCTCCGGAACCGACATTCGTTGCAAGTTCGATTTCCACGACATCAGGTCCGATGAGATCGGACGGGGTCCGTACGGCGGCAGCTACTTCGATCTCACTGTCCTTGACGGAAAGATCGTTCGAGCGTCGGAGTACCTGGAGCTCGCGGAGTTCTCGCCTCAGATGTGGGAGCCCTTCGCCGCCTGGGTGTCCACGAACTACCC
>VAYC01000091.1 GCA_005885025.1 Actinomycetota bacterium
GCCGGGACCGGGATGGACGCGCTGGCTCACGCCGTGGAGTGCTACACGATGGCCTACCATCAGCCGTTCACCGACGCGGTGGCCCTGCAGGCAATCGACTACGTGAGCCGGTGGCTGCGGGTGGCCTACGAGGACGGGTCCAACCTGGACGCGCGTTACCACATGAGCCTGGCAGCCATGCCGGCGGGCATGTCCTACGGGACGGACTCGGCGGGCGCCGCTCACGCCATGAGCCAGTCGGCCGGCGGGGTCCACGACGTCCCCCACGGAGACCTGACCGGCCGCGTGCTGGGCCCGGTGGTCGAGTACAACTACATGGGCGACCCGCCCCGATTCGCCCGCATCGCCGAAGCCATGGGCAAGGAGACTCGGAACCTCCACGCGACCGACGCGGCCGAGCGGGCTGTCGACGAGGTGTACCAGCTGACGGAGGACCTCAACATCCCAACCCTGCACCAGCTGGGGTTCACGGAGGACGAGATCCCGATGCTGGCGAAGATCGCCCACGAGGACCCCCAAACGATCGGCAACCCCCGTGAGGTTGACCAGGCCGGCTATGAGCAGATCTACGCCCGAGCCTTCGAAGCCGGGAGGCGGTGAAGGGCGTGGACGACTTCAGGATGCACATCGACGGCAAATGGGTGGACTCCGAGAGCGGCAACGTCTTCGAGGCCACCAGCCCCTCGACGGGGGAAGCGATCGGGACCCTCCCGGAAGGCACGAGGGAGGACGCCCAACGGGCGATCGGCGCCGCGAACGCGGCGTGGCAGGACTGGGCGGCACGATCGGCCTTCGAGCGCGCCGCCGTCATGGTGCGGGTGGCCGGGGTGATTCAGGAGCGGCGCGACGATCTGGCCCGCACGCTCACGCTCGATCAGGGGAAGCCCCTGCGGGCCGAGGCTTTCGACGAGGTCGACGAGCTCGTCGTGTACTTCGAGATGGCAGCGGCCGACGCCAAGCGGCTGGAGGGTCTGATGCCGCCCTCGGTTGACGCGGACAAGAGGATCCTCGTGTACCGCGTGCCCCGAGGCGTGGTCGGGGTCATCACCCCCTGGAACTGGCCATACACCATGCCGGCCGAGATCGTCGCCCCGGCCCTGGCCGCAGGGAACGCGCTGGTGTGGGTTCCGGCCCCCACCACGTCGGTATGTGCCGTGAAGCTGGCGGAGTGTCTGGTCGAGGCCGACTTCCCAGCCGGCGTCTTCAACCTGGTGACCGGGCCCGGGCCTGTCGTGGGGGACGAGGTTGCGGCGAACGCGGGGACCCACGCCGTCGGGTTCATCGGGTCCATCGCCACCGGCCACCGCGTGGCCGAACGGGCAGCTGGCAAGGAGCTACTCCTGGAGATGGGCGGGAACGGCCCGCTGGTCATTCTGGAGGACGGCGATCTGGACGCGGCGGTCTCGGCGACGCTCGAGGCTTGCTACCTCAACGCCGGTCAGAGCTGCACGGCCGGGGAGCGGATCCTCGTCCACGAAGACGCCCACGACGAATACGTCGAGAGGCTGACTGCCGCCGTCGGACGAGAGATCAAGTTGGGCGATCCGTTCGACGACGCCACCACGATGGGGCCCCTCAACAACGAGCCCACCGTCGACAAGACCGAGCGTCACGTCGGCGATGCTGCGGATCGCGGGGCCTCGGTAGTGACGGGCGGAAGCCGGGCTCCGAAGCTCGGTTCCCGGCTGTTCTTCGAGCCGACCGTGCTGGACGGGGTGACCGAGGAGATGGAAGTGGCCCGTGAGGAGACCTTCGGGCCGGTGGCACCGATCTCCACGATCCGGGGGGAAGACGAGGCCATTCGGATCGTCAATTCGTCGCCCTACGGGCTCCTCAGCTCGGTGTTCACTCGGGACCTGCGACGAGGATTGCGGTTCGCGGAGTCCGTGCGGACCGGCTGGGTCAACGTCAACGAGGGGACGAACTACTGGGAGTCCCACCTGCCGTTCGGGGGACGAGCCGGCTCAAAGAGCGGTGTGGGCCGGGTGGGTGGGAGGTTCTCGCTCGAGCGGCTCACGGAGCTGAAGACCGTGGTCGTGAAGATGCGGTGACCCCGCGACGGCCGCCGGAGCGGCCATGAACCTCCTCAAGCGATGGTCGAAGAGCCGCCCCACCCGCATCTTCTTCGCTGCCGACGTCCACGGGTCGGAGGCCACGTTCCGGAAGTTCGTGAACTCCGCGCGCTTCTACCAAGCCGATGTGCTGGTGTTCGGCGGCGACCTCATGGGCAAGGCAATGGTCCCCATAGTCCGGGAAGCCGACGGGACGCACCGGGCCGAGCTCCACGACATCCCCCGCACCCTCGACGGGGCCGAGGCGGTTCGGGCGTTCACTAGGAGCGTTGAGGACGTCGGCTTTTACTGGGAACTCATGAGCCGCGACGAATACGTCGCACTGCAAGGGGACGCCCCAGCGGTCGAGAGGCTCTTCGTCCGCCTGGCCAGGGAACGCCTGGCGGCCTGGGTCGGCTTCGCCGAGGAACGCTTGGCCGGTTCGGGGGTTCGTTGCTTCATGACTGGGGGGAACGACGACAGCCCCGAAGTGCTCACGGTCCTTGACGAGGCCGCAAAGGAGAACGTGGTTCCCTGCGAGCACCGGGTGGTCGATCTCGACGGCCGCCACACGATGATCACGGTCGGTTATTCGACCCCGACCCCGTGGGGCACCCCCCGGGAGGCCAGTGAGGAAGACCTGGCCCGGTTCATCGAGACCAGCGCGACGAAGGTTCCCGACCCGGGGCGGTCGGTGTTCAATTTGCACGTGCCGCCCCTCGATTCGGGCCTGGACCGGTGTTTGAAGCTGGACGCGACCTCGGACCCACCGTCACCCGTGAAAGACGCCGGGCGGCCGGTGTACTACGGCGCCGGCAGTCGCGCGGTCCGAGAGGCCATCCAGCACTATCAGCCCGTGGTCGGCCTGCATGGCCACATCCACGAGTCACCCGGACAGATCCGGTACGGACGAACCCGCTGCTTCAACCCCGGGAGCGAGTACGGGCGGGGAGTTCTCTCCGGTCTGATCGTGTCGATCAGGGACGGAGAACTAGCCGGCTACCAGCACACGACGGGCTAGCCGCCAGCCTTGACCCCGGGAGAGCGGCGACGCTACTCTGTTGCGGATCGCTCAACAGGGAGCGCCATGCGAGACAACGGGAGTGGGGGAAACTCCGCGGTCCAATCCGTGGCCAGGGCGGTCAGGATCCTCGAGCTACTCGCCGAGGGGCCCGAAGAGCTCGGGGTCACAGAGCTCGGCCGGCGGCTCGGCGTGCACAAGGCCACGGCCTCGCGCCTCGTCGCGACCCTCGCCGAGCACGGGCTGGTCGAGCGGAATCCCGTGACGGACAAGTACCGACTGGGGTTCGGCGTCGTCCGGCTGGCGGCCGTCGTGACCGGAGGCCTCGACCTGGTCCGCCAGGCCCGGCCGGTCCTGGAACGGCTGGCCGAGGAGACCAGCGAGACGGTGAACCTGGCCGTCCTCGACGGCGACCGGGTGGTGAACATCGACCAGATCGCTGCGCCACACCTCGTGGTGAACGTCAACTGGGTGGGAAAGCGGACGCCGCTTCATTGCACGTCAAACGGCAAGGTGCTTCTGGCCTCTCTCCCAGCCGGCGAGCGGGCCCGCCTCCTCCGAGGCCGGCTGGAGCGCCTCACCCCAAACACGATCGTCGACAAGGATCTCCTGCAAGCGCAACTGCTGGAAGCGGAGGTCCGAGGCTACGCCTACACCTTGGAAGAGCTCGAGGTCGGACTGAACGCCGTGGCCGCTCCCGTGCGCGACTCGGGCGGGGGGGTGATCGCCGCCGTGAGCGTCTCGGGCCCCGCATACCGGTTCACACGTGGCCGCATCCCGGAGGTGGGCGGGTTGGCCCGGAAGGCGGGAGCGGACATCGCCCACCGGATGGGGTTCCCCACGGAGGCGGCGAGCGCCAGCGTCGCGTCGTCGTGAGAGAGCACCCCAACAAAGGGAGGGAACGGAATGCCCATCGTTGAGCGCCCGGCGATCCTGCTGTACACACGGCTTCGGAGGACTCCCTACTTCCATTCCTCGCGGAAGCACGGCGTCCAGATCTACAGCGTCTACAACCACTTCTACCATCCCCGCCACTACGGCGACCCTATAGACGAGTACTGGCACCTCTTGAACGAGGTGACCATGTGGGACGTCGGGGTGGAACGACAGATCGAGATCTCAGGCCCGGACGCGTTCACCTTCACGAACATGCTCGTACCCCGTGACCTCACCAAGTGCAAGGTGGGCCAGTGCAAGTACGTCTTCATCACCGCTGCGGACGGCGGAATTATCAACGACCCGGTCCTGCTACGGACCGACGACAACGTGTTTCGGCTCTCGCTGGCCGACAGCGACGTCGACTTGTGGGCGATGGGCGTCGCCCACCATTCGGGCCTCGACGTGACGATCCGGGAGGTCGACATAGCGCCGGTCCAGATCCAGGGGCCGAAGGCGAAGGAAGTGATCGGCGCGCTGTTCGGACCGGAGGTCCCGGAGATCCCCTACTACGACATGGCGCTCGGCCTGAAGCTCGACGGCATGGACGTCGAGGTGTCCCGCACCGGCTACAGCGGGGAGATCGGCTTCGAGATCTATCTGCACAACGCCCGTCGAGACGCCGACAAGTTGTGGAACACGGTGCTCGAGGCGGGGAAGCCGCACAACCTCCGTGTGATCGGACCCTGCCACATCCGGCGCATCGAGGCCGGCATCCTCGGCTACGGGGCTGACATGTGGCTGGACAACAACCCGTTCGAGGTCGGGCTCGGCTACAACTGGATGGTCGACCTCGACCAGGAGGCCGACTTCGTCGGAAAGGACGCCCTGAAACGGATCAAGCGGGAAGGTGTCGAGCAGAAGCTGGTCGGTGTGGACATCGAGGGCGATTCGCTCGGAAGCTACATCGACAACGAGATGATCGACTTCATCCCCGTCTACGACGGCGGCCGGCAGATCGGTCGGGTTACCTCCGCGTGCCACTCGCCCC
>VAYC01000181.1 GCA_005885025.1 Actinomycetota bacterium
CTCAGCCCCAATGCCGACAAGCGGCTGGAGGGGCTCAGGGGGCGCGGCCTCTTCTTCCTGGTCATCCTTCCCATCTTCATTCTCGGAAGCCTGATCGGTTCGTTCGTCGGTACGAAGGCGCTGGGAAGCGCCGGTGCGGCGAAGATCGCCGGCTACGCAGTCGCGCTCGGAACCGGTTTCCTGGCCACGGCCGCCGCTCTCGTCCTGATCTACCGGATCTTCCCGCCACGGCGTCTATCGTGGGACCAGGTCCTT
>VAYC01000182.1 GCA_005885025.1 Actinomycetota bacterium
CGCCAGTTCGTGATCTTCCAGCGACGGCGGGTCGTCCAGGTTGAACTTGGGGAGCAGCAGCTCGAGCTGGCGTTCCGCCTCTTCGATGTCCGCTCCGGTGAGGGCCATTCGGAAGGCCTCACCCCGGGAGCGGGTCGTCCTCGGCCGCTTCGCCAGCACCGAGGTGAGCTGTTCAACGAGCGGCTGCGGCTCGCGCCCCGCCTCCCTTCGGCTCAGCTCGGCGACCAGGATGTCCTGGCGAACCTGCACCTGCCGGCGGAGGTAGGACTGGAACTCTCGCTCGGCGAAACTCTCGTCCCGCCGGCGACGGACCTCGTCGGTGGGGAGGACCTTGATGCCCTGGAGGAAGCCGGGATCGAGGACCGTGGTGGTCCTGGCAGAGCCCACCGTTCCAGGCGATTCCGTCACGCGTTCCTCCCGGTCCAGACGTCTTCTCCGATTATGGCCTGCCCTGCCGACCCGCGGGGAGAGGCCACTTCAGGCGTCGGGCGGGCGACCGAGAGCCTAGCCGCAGATCGCGACGAGCTGCTTGTAGGGATCGACCGCCGAACCTCCCCCTGGGTGGTACTCGAAGTGGAGATGGTAGGGGCCGCCCTGCGCATCGCCCGTGTTGCCCACGTATCCGATCTGCGTGCCGGCGGTCACGAAGGCCCCGTCACCGACGCCGGCGTACTTGTCCATGTGGGCGTAGTACGTGTAATCGCCGTTCTTCGCGTACACGTACGCCGCGTTCCCCCCGAGGTCGTTGTAGTTCTGCTGGAACGTGCCCGACTGGGCCGCGTAGATGGGGGTGTCCAGTGGCGCGAGCATGTCGATCCCCTGATGGGTCCGTCCCCCCGGCCGGGGGTCGCCGAAGTCGTCGTAGAACGTACGGGGCTGCCCGACCGGACAGGCCTCGAGGGGCCCTCCCCCCACACGCCGGGCCTCGGCCTCGGCCAGCGCCTTGGCCCTGGCCGCCGCCGCCGCCCGCTCCCGAGCCAACTGCACGGATAGTTTGGACACCAGCCCCTGAGCCGCCTTCTCGTCGGCGGCGATGGCGGCTTGCTGCGACTTCAAGGAACGAACGATGGCGGCTTGCGTGGAGGAGAGCGCGGCCAGCTCGTCCTGGGCCCGGCGGAGCTCTTCGCCTGTCACCGACGCTTGAACCAGGAGGTCGGAGTCGGCCTGGGCCACGCTGCCCAGGTACTCGACTCCGTCGGAGAAGGTCGAGAAGGAGTCGGCGGACAGCAGGAGCTCGATGGTGCTGAACCCGCCAGACTCATAGGCGACGCGAGCCCGAGCCGACAGGGCGTCCTGGATCTGGCCCATCCGGCCCTGGACACGTTGGATCCGCGCTCGAACCTGC
Source organism: Actinomycetota bacterium (assembly GCA_005885025.1). GTDB lineage: Bacteria > Actinomycetota > UBA4738 > UBA4738 > UBA4738 > AC-52. Next base: position 1,346 of record VAYC01000182.1, read on the forward strand.
GTCGTCTGGTCTTGCGTCCTGGCCAGGTGGGACTGCGCGGCCGCGTACTGGGCAGCCAGCCGGTCAAGGTTGGCCTGCAGGGCGGCGAGGCGGCCTCGGGCCGCCTTCAGATCGTTCGAGGTGTCCGCACGCACGGGAAGAGACCCGAGGGTAGCGACGAGGAAACAAGCGACCAGTGCGGGGAAGATCTTCGCCTTGCGTACGGTCAACCGCCCTCCTCCCCCTCGGCTGCCGTCACACGCACAGCGTTTCGGCCTCCGAGGCAGGACCGGTGGGCCGGGCAAAGTCCGGCCGGAAGCTACCAAGCGGGTCCGGGTCAGTCAACTAACGCGAGCGAACGGAAGTTCGGGGCGACTATGGTCGCCCCCGAGGATCGCGCGCACGGAGGTGAAAGGACATGAGGGCTCGGGATATCGGCATCGCCATCGGCCACGCCGCCACTGGAACGCACAACGCCATCACCGACGTGGCCGGGGTTCGAGTGGGACACACCACCCTGATCGAGGGTCACGGGCCGCTGGTCGTGGGGTCGGGTCCGGTCCGGACGGGGGTGACGGTGATCGTCCCGCACGAGCGCGTCGGCGGAGCGCTGCTCTTCGCCGGCTGTCATCGGCTCAACGGCAACGGAGAGCTCACCGGTCTGGAATGGGTCCGGGAATCCGGCGTCCTGACCTCGCCCATCGCCGTCACCAACACCCACAGCGTGGGGGTGGTCCGGGACGCCATCGTGGCCGCGAAGGCGAGGGAGGTTGATCGGCGCGAGGTGTGGTGGAGCCTCCCGGTGGTGGGCGAGACATGGGACGGAACGCTCAACGACATCAACGGGCAGCACGTCAGAGCCGAGCACGTCCACCGAGCTCTGGCGTCCGCTTCCGACGGGCAGGTCGGCGAAGGCAACGTGGGTGGAGGAACGGGGATGGTTTGCCACGGGTTCAAGGGGGGGATCGGGACCGCGTCTCGAGTGGTGCCGGAGTCGGCCGGGGCCTACACAGTGGGCGTGCTGGTCCAGGCGAACCACGGACGGCGCGAACGCCTGACGGTGAACGGCGTACCGGTCGGGCTGGCCATCGCGCCGTCCGAAGTCCCGCTCCCCTCACCGCGATCCACACCCTGGGACTGGCCCGACGGCGAAGGGGCCGGTTCGATCATCGTGGTCGTGGCCACCGACGCGCCGTTGCTCCCCCATCAGTGCCGCCGGCTGGCCCAGCGAGCGGGTCTCGGCATCGCCCGAACGGGCGGAGCGGGTGAGCATTCGAGCGGGGACATCTTCATCGCGTTCTCGACCGGAAACGCTGACGTAGCGGCTTCTCCCGGCGAACGCCGGCCTTCGCGCACCGCACCGGTGGAGATGTTGTCCGACGACTACGTGACGCCCTTGTTCTACGCCGTGATCGAAGCCACCGAGGAGGCGATCCTGAACGCTCTGCTCCAGGGCGAGACCATGACCGGCCGGGACGGTAACACCGCGCATCGTCTCGACCCCGACCGCCTGCTCGCGATCATGAGCGAGTACGCCCGGAGGAATTGAACGAAGGACCGGGCCTCTCCGCGCGGGTATGCTGCGGCGGTGGGGAAGCCGGGCCACCACGACGACTTCAAGCGGATCCGTTCCCCTTTCGAGGGGAACCTCATCCGGTTGCGGCCGGTGGAGGAAGGAGACCTCCCCAGGATCAACGAAGGGATCTGGGATCCGGAGGTCTCGCAGTACCTCTCGGTGGCCTGGCCCGAGCCCCTGGCCAGCACCCGCGAGTGGTGGGAGCGGTTGCGATCCAGCGACCGTGACGCCGCCTTTGCCATCGAGACGCTCGCCGGTGAGTTCGTCGGAGGATGCGGGTTGCACCAGATCAGCGCCCGGAACCGCTCCGCGATCCTGGGCATCTGGCTGGCCCGGCCGTATTGGGAGAAGGGCTTCGGGACCGACACCGTCCACACGCTGTGTCGGTTCGCGTTCCAGGAGATGAACCTCCAGCGGGTCGAGCTCGGAGTCCTGGAGATGAACCCGCGCGGGGTTCGTGCTTACGAGAAGGTAGGGTTCAAGGAGGAGGGCCGGTTGCGGCGCTTCATGTTCGTCGGCGGCCGCTCTGTGGACATGATCATGATGGGCCTGCTCGCCGAAGACCTGATCGAGGACTGAGCCCGCGCCCGGATCAAACCGGTCTCAATCCTTGATCGGCCAGAGCAAGATCGACACAGCCGCGCTCAGCACCTTCCGCATGGTGGCCCGACGCTCGGCGGCCCTGGCCGAAGCCGTCTCGCCGGCCAGCCGCGATGCCTCCGCTTGCCGCATCAGGTCTGCTTGGTGGTATCTGCCGAGATCGTTCCCGATGTACATGGCTTCCTCCTCTTCGACCGACGGCGTGACGATACGGCCGGCTGCCGCTTGAGTCGGTGCCCGCGGTCACCCTCGCCGAGTGTTGCTCGTCAGCCTCACACGGTGATGGCCGTCACGCCGCCTGTGCTGCCCCTCGGGGCTCTTCCGCGAGTGCCAGGCCCTATGGGACGATTCCGGCGTGCTGAGTCCGTACGTCCCCCGCCTTCTGGTCGACTGGCTCAGAACGTACCCCGACCGGGCCTGGCGCCAAGTCGAGGGGACGCTGGCCTTCGTCGACATCTCGGGATTCACCAAGATGACAGAGCGCCTCGCCCGCAAGGGGAAGGTTGGCGCGGAGGAGATGAACGACCTCCTCAACGCGTGCTTCACCGAGCTCTTGAGGGTCGCCTACGCCGACGGGGCAGGGCTGGTGAAGTGGGGCGGCGACGCGGTGCTCTTGCTCTTTCAGGGCGAGAACCACGCGGCCCGGGCGTGCCGGGCGGCCCACGGCATGCGGCGCTCCCTACGAGGCATTGGGCGCCTCCCGTCCTCGGCGGGGTTCGTGACGCTTCGGATGTCGGTTGGCATCCACAGCGGGAGGTTCGACGTCTTCCTCGCAGGCGACCTGCACCGGGAGCTCATCCTTGCGGGACCGGCGGCCTCGCACACCGTGGCCATGGAGTCCACCGCCGAGGCGGGCCAGATCCTCGTGAGCGAGGCCACGGCACGGCAGCTCCACCCCAGGTTCGTGGGCCTTCCCAAGGGAGAAGGGTTTCTCCTCAAGGGAGCGCCGAACGTGCCTGCCCAGGAGGCCGAGCCGCCGCCGGACGTGTCGGGCCTCGACCTCACCCGCTGCCTTCCCGTGGGGATCCGGGATCACCTCCTGTCGGGATCCGGGGAACCTGAGCACCGCCACGTCTCCGTCGCCTTCATCGAATTCCGGGGCGCGGATGATTGTCTACGAGAGAAAGGGCCCGACGCGCTGGCCGATGCTCTCGATCGGTGCATCAAGGACGTGCAGGAAGCCTGCGCACGGCACGGCGTAACGTTCTTCGAGACCGACATCGGCAAGGACGGCGGAAAGATCATGCTGGTGGCCGGGGCTCCCAGCAGCTCGGGCAACGACGAGGCCGGGATGCTGAATGCCGTCCGCCGGATCATGGACCGGTCCACCGCCTTGCCGCTTCGGATCGGCGTGAACTGCGGGCGGGTGTTTGCGGGAGATTTCGGTCCCTCTTTCCGCCGGACCTACTCGGTCAAGGGAGACGCGGTGAACCTCGCCGCCCGGGTCATGGGCAAGGCCGAGCCCGGACAGATCCTGGTGACCGAGGCGGTCCTGGCCCGCTCTTCGATCCGCTTCCACGTGCAGACACTGGAGCCCTTCTCGGTGAAGGGCAAGACCCGTCCGGTCCATGCGTACGCGCTGGGAGCGGCCGCCGGGCGGAAGGCGATCGAGACCTGGGACCTCCCCCTGGTGGGCCGTGAGGCCGAGCTCGCGACTCTTCGGCAGGCCCTCGAAAGCGCGACCCGCCGCCGCGGCCGCGTCGTAGAGCTGGTGGGCGAGCCCGGGATCGGCAAGTCCCGGTTGGTGAACGAGCTCCTCGCCGGCTCCCTGGATATGACGGTGATCGTGGCCCGCTGCGAGATGTACGAAGCCTCCACGCCGTACTTCCCGCTCAGGACGGTGCTCTGGGAGGTCCTCGGCATCCGCGACGACCGAGACCGAGCGATGGCAGCAACGCGCTTCCGCGATCGCATCGAGGCGAACGCCCCCCACCTTCTCCCGTGGCTCCCGCTCTTGGGGATCCCGTCGGGCATCGAGGTCCCCATGACCCCGGAGGTGGAGCAGCTGGGGGACGAGTTCCGCCGGGCCAGACTGATCGACGTCAGCAGCGAATTCCTGGCGTGGGTCCTTCCCACGACGACAGTGCTCGTATTCGACGACGTCCATTGGATGGACGAGGGGTCCGCGGAGCTGCTGCGCCGGCTCACCGAGGATGTCGCCGATCGCCCCTGGCTCATCCTGGTGACCCGTCGGGAACAAGAGGAAGGATTTCATCTGCCCGGAGGCGCCGGCACGACGCTGCGCCTTGAGGCGCTCAGGGCGGCTGATGCAGCCGACCTGGTGCAGGCCGCCACGGAGCAGCTCCCGATGCCGCAGCATGAGATGGTCACCCTGGCCAAGCGCTCGGGCGGCAACCCTCTCTTTCTGAGGGAGCTGGTCTCTGCGGCGCGTTCCGCCGGAAGCGTGGCGGCCCTTCCCGACACCGTTGAGGGACTGATGACGTCCCAGATCGACCGGCTGCATCCGGCGGACCGCACCCTGCTCCGAACGGCGTCCGTCCTCGGGACCAGCTTCAGCCCGGCCTTCCCGCCCTCGAGGTCATGGCCTGGGAGCGCCGTGGGGAATTCGTGGGGGAGGACGAGCCGGGGGTGTTTCGGTTCCGCCACGTCCTCATCCGCGACGCGGCGTACGAGGGGCTCCCCTTCCGCAGGCGGCGAGAGCTCCACCGCCGAGTCGCCGAACGGATCGAACGGACCGGCGGCGGCGAGCTCGCCGAACTTCTCTCATTGCATTTCTTCAACGCCGAGCAGTACGAGAAAGCCTGGCGATACTCGCGCGTTGCTGGGGAGCGGGCCGAGGCAAAGTACGCGCTCGCAGACGCGGGAGACCTGTACCGGCGAGCGCTGGAAGCCGCGAGACATCTTCCGGCCGTGTCCCCGATCGAATTGGCGGCTGCCCACGAGGCTCTGGGGGACGTCCGGGACCGGGTGGGCCTGTACGAGGAGGCGGCCCGGGCCTACCGGAACGCCCGTCGACTCGTTGCCGGGGACCCGCTGGCCGAGGCCACGCTCCTCCTCAAGGAGTCCCGGATCCGCGAGCGACTTGGCAAATACCGGCAGGCGTTGGCGTGGGTCACCAGGGGCCACCGCGTCCTGGGCCACGTGGAAGGACAGGAAGCCCTGGCCCGACGGGCCCAGCTCTCGGCTTGGTATGCGGCCATCCGGCAGGGGCAGGGACGCTACCACGAGGTGATCCGGTGGGGACGAAGGGCCATCGAGGAAGCCGAAGCGTCAGGAGAGAGGGAGGCCCTGGCCCACGCCCTCTTCATCATGGACTGGGCCTACGTGGATCTCGGGCAGCTCGACCAGGCCACCAACTCCCCGCGGGCGCTCGAGATCTACGAGGAGCTCGGCGACCTTGGCACGGCGGCGACCGTGCTCAACAACATGGGGATGTTCGAGTACTTCCGGGGGCGGTGGGATCATGCCGCCGAGCTCTACGACCGAGGGCGCAAGTTGCGTTTGCGAATCGGCGACACGGTGGACGCGGCCATGGGGACCACGAACATCGGCGAGATCCTCTCCGATCAGGGACGACTGGAGGAGGCCAAGGCAATGTTCGCCGACGCGCTCCGTGTCGCGACGGCGGAAGGAAGGCATCGCGATCAACACGAGCAACTTGGGGCGCGTTCTCTCCCGTCTTCATCGGCACGATGAGGCGCTGGCGCTGTTCGAGATCGCTGGCGGGATGTTCGAGGAAATGGGAGACGGCGGCGAGGTTCTTGAGACGGAAGCGCGGGTCGCGGAGTGCTACGTCTTCATGGGCAACTGGGGAGAAGCGCTCGCTCGGTCCGATGCTGCCTTCCGCCTGGCACGGGAGCTGGGCGGCGTGCCACCGCAGATGCCGCTCCTTCACCGGGCGAGGGCGTACGCGCTCATGCAGGCGGGGCGAGCGGCCGAGTCACGGGAGCCGCTCGAGGCAAGCCTTGCCGCGGCCCGAGCCCGCCAGGCCGACTTCGACATCGGGCTCACGCTCCGGGCATTGGCCGAGTTCGCCCGAGTGGCCGGTGAACCTCCCGACCCCGATGTGGAACAGGAGAGCAAGACGATCCTCGATCGCCTGGGCGTGGTGACCGTCCCCCACGTCCCGCTCCCGGCCCCTCCGATCGTGGTCATCCCAGAGGGCCCGCTGCCGGTGCCCACCTAGACTGGGCGGTCAGCAAGGGCCGGATCTATCGCCTATCTCTTGCCTCCCCATGGATCCCCGCCGTTCCGCCAAAGCAACATGATGTCGCGGTCCCCGTTCCGCAGGACTCTCCTCGAGTTCACGCACTTCGGGGGGTCGGCGATCCCCCTCGTGATGCAGTTCCGCAGCGGCGTGGCGAAAGGCTCTTGATCGCCCCGTACCCACACTGTGCTGCCCTGTTTGGTGTCCTTGACGTAGAACCAGTGGACTTGCATGGCGTTGTTCGCCGCCGCCTGTCCCAGTGGCAGGCCGGTTACCTGTACCTGCGCGTCGCAAAGCTTCCCACCGCAGAGGGTCGGGTACTGGCTCGGGGGGACCTCATCGATGGTCACGACAGCTGGCTCCAGCCCTGGGTCGGGGTGGATCGTGAGGGAGCTGTAGAACCTGCTTGTCTGGTCTCTCGTGGTGGCGATGGTGAGGGTGTTGATGTTGTCAAAGAAGCCTTCGGCGTGGTTCTTGGAGCTCTGGTTCCCCGACCCCGTAACGGCGGTGTCCTCGCTGGCCGTGTTGTTCTCGGAATTCGGATCTGCCTGGTCGGCGGACACGCTGGCCTCGTCGGTCATCGAGGTGTCCGTGGTGCTCGTCGGCGCCTTCACCACCACCGTGAGCGGTTCGGCAGTATCGCCTGGATCCAGCGTAGGGCTATAGGCGCAGGTCACGGTGTTGCTTTCCGTATCCACGGTACACGTCCAGCCCGTTCCGAAGCCCGACTGGGCCGTGGCCCCTATCGTCTGTGGCGTGTCGGTCACCGTGACCCCGGTCGCCGGGTCCGGGCCGGCGTTGGCCACCGAGATCCCGTATGCGACCGGCCGGCCACTGGACACCGGGTCCGGGCCGCAAGGAATGGGGGTCTCTCCTCCGGGGCAGGGATCGGGGTTCCCATCGGTCTTGGTGATGGAAAGGTCCGCCTCCGGCTGGGTGCCGGTCACCGTGATCTGGGCCGTGGGACCAGTGGGGGCGACCGAGAAACCTTCAGCGGTCGCCGAAGCCTGGTTGAAGTATTCGCCGGGAGTCTCAGCGACAATGACGTTGAAGTGCAATGTATCGCTTCCTCCGCCCGGCACCGGGAACGATCCGTTCCAGGTGAGGGTCTGGCCCGAAATCGAGGGGTCATCCGAGGTCATCCCGCTGGTCGAGCCCGGGACATACGAGAAGCCCCCAGGGAGGTCATCGGTGACTGAGTCCAGCGCGACCGCCGACTCGTTCGGGTTATTGACCGTGATCGTGTACCCGTCCTGATCCCCAGGAGCGACGATGGAGCTGTCAGCCGTCTTCGTCATGGTGAGAACCAGGCTTCCAGTGGGCGAGAAGTTGGTGAGATGCGAATACGTTGCCGCCCTCCCTGCCAGAAGGGTCGTCCTCCAGCTGAGCCCTGCTCCGTTGTCCTCGAAGATGTTGCAGTCGCACGTGTCGGGAAAGTCTCCGTGAGAACCGATGCCGGCCCAGACGGAGTCGAAGAAGGCCTCGTAGTAATGGCTGCCGATGGTGACCGGCACCCACTCCTCGATCCGGCTGTTCGGCTCGGTGCTCGCCGCGCAGGCGATGCCGCCGCCGGGGAAGGTCTGGCCGAAGCCCTCGTCGGTATTTCCAAGGAAGCAGTCACCCGCCCGGTACAGGACCAGGGTGTGCGAGGAAGTGTCCGTGTTTTGGATCGCCAGGGAGCTGAGGAAGGATTCCTGGCCCGGCGAATAGCTGTCGGTTTCTGTCAACCGGATGCCGCTGGTCCCGGCGTCGACGACCGTGACCACGCTGTGGCCGCTTTGGGTCTGGCTGACCTCGGTCCAGGGTGTGCGTGGCCCGGTCGAGCCGCAGGCAAGGCAATCCTCGGGGCCATACAGTGTCCCGCCTTCGTTGCCCGGGTCAACGACGAGGAAGGTGCCGCAGTCACCGGTGGTGCTCGAAGGCTCGTACAGCTCGAAGTTGCTGTCACCCGTGTGGGCCACCTGGCAGTTCGTCTGGCTGGTGATGTAGATGTGCGTCAGCGGTCCCGCAGGGTCACCGATGTCGGCCGTCGTGAGTGCGGCCGACGACGCCGGGCGGAGGAGGACGAGGGCACTGGCTACGAGCGCGACCGCCAGCGGGGCGGCCGTACGACCTTTTCGGAAGCTCCACTGGTTCAGGCGGTTCGGGCGTCTCATTGCCGCCTCCTTGTCAATCTGCCCGTTGTGGGCAAACGGATCCCTCGCTCGTCAGTGGGTCCTCCCGGCCGGCTTCACGATCGTTCCGGCCACGAGCAGCGCGATCATCGTCACAAGGGGGCGAACGTCCGATGATTGAGCTGATGGAAATGGTGGCTTCATCTGCTGGTCACCTCGCGCTCGACCCGTGCGAAGCCTGCCCCGGTTCCGTTCACGGTGTCAAGGGTCGTGCGGGTCTTGTGGGGCACCGTACAAAGGTGTAGAAGGGCCGCCGAGACCAACATGCGAACCAAAGAGGCCACCAGGGCTGGGCAGCCACCCGATCAGGCCCCCCAACCGCGGCGGCGAGTGCCCATCGTGCCGATCCTGGTGCTGCTGGCGATCGTCGGCGGGCTGATCTGGCTGCTCATGGTCCGGTCCTCGCCGGCCCAGCAGGTCCGGCGGCTGATCGACAAACAGCTCAAGCTGGCCGTCGGCGGAAGGAACGACCAGCTCTGGCAGGAGACGCTCTCGATCAGAGTCAAGAACGCCTGCCCCAAGGACGCGTTCACCGGAGCCCTGGATCAGCTCAGCAGCTCCCAGCCCGACTTCTGGACCCTGGTCGAATACCGCGACCTCCACATCG
>VAYC01000183.1 GCA_005885025.1 Actinomycetota bacterium
GAGGTCATCAGCGCCGTGGTCAGCGGAGCGACCATGATCATCAGCCCGATCCCGAACAGCACGAACCCGGGCAACAGGTCCACCGCGTACGTGGACGGTGGGACCCACGTCGAGATGTGCCGGATCTGGAACACCCACGGGTCGGTGGTCGGCGGGACCCGCGCGAACCACAGGATCCCCAGGGCCATGATGGCCGGCCCCACCGCCATGAAGATCCTCGGCCCGTAGCGAGCTGCCAGCTTTCCGAACCGGGAGGAGAAGAGCACCAGGAACAGCGTCCCGGGGATCCCGACCAGGCCCGTCGCCGCGGGGTTGAACCCGACCGTGCCGATCAGATAGATCGCCATGAACTGGAACGTCACGTACAGCGCTCCGTAGATGACGAGGGTCGAGATGTTGGTCACCGTGAAATTCCTCGACTTGAACAGTCCGAGGGGCACCAGGGGGTGCTTGGACTTGAGCATCAGGATGGGGAAGGCGATCGTGGCAATGGCCCCGATGGCAAGGGAGACGTAGGGGAGCGCGCCGTGCCAGTTCTCCTGCTGCCCGATGATGGCTCCGAAGCTCAGTCCGCCCACCGCCAGGAGCACCACGAGCGCCCCTAACCAGTCGAAATGGCTGGAGGCCTGCTCGTCTCTCGACTCCGCGACGTGACGGACCGTGGCGTAGAGCGCGAGGAGGACGAACGGGACGTTGATCAGGAACGCCGCGCGCCAGGAAACGGATTCCACCAGGAGGCCCCCGACGAACGGACCCAGGATCGTCGTGCCGGCCGACGCTCCGGCCCACAATCCGAAGGCACGGCCCTGCTCCTCCCCCTCGAAGGAGGCCGTGATGATGGCGAGGGAACCCGGGACCAGCAGCGCCCCGGCAGCGCCCTGGAGGACGCGGAAGGCGATCAGGAGCTCGATGCTCGGAGCCAGGCCGCACAGCAGCGAGGTGACACCGAACCCCACCAGGCCGAACGCGAACATCCGCCGCCGGCCGTAGTAGTCGTTCAGGGCTCCGGCCAGGATGAGCAGTGAGGAGAGCGACAGCAGGTAGCCGTAGTAGACGAAGCTCTCTGCGGCGAGGGGTCCGAGGAGGCCGCTCCGAAGGTCCGCGCCGATCCTGGGCAACGCCACGTTGACGACCGTGGAGTCGAGGAAGACGATCCCCGACCCGAGGACAGCCGCGATCAGCGTCCAGCGCTTCTGCGTGGTCACGCCAGGACCGCGCAGGTGATGGGCGTTGTCTGGGTGAAAGTTGGGATCGTTCGCGGGTCCACTACATGCGCTCGACCCACTGAGCCCTCCACTGGGGAGCCTGGAACGGCTGGGCGAAGTAATCGGTCTCCCGGATGATCTTGCCGTCCTTGAACTCGAAGATGCTGACCCCCTTGTAGACCTGCCCGCCGTAGTCCAGCGTCACTTCGGAGGTCACCAGGTCGCCGCCCGCCAGGATTCGTCCTATCGACTGCTTTGGGAATCCCGGGTAGTTCCGGTTGATCGCCATGGAGTTCTCGCGGCCCCGGATCCGTTCGCCGGACTGAGGCCACTCCTGCACGAAATCGTCGTGGACCAGCGCCCCGGCCGCGTCCCAATCCTGCTTCTCCATCAGCTGCCAGAGCCGCTCGATGGCTTGCCGGTTCTCCTGTTCGCCCATGCCCGGTCTCCTCTCCTGCTGGCGGGAGGGTACGGGGCGGGGGCCTCTCCGGCAAGCCCTTGCGGAATGAAGAGGCCCCGGGCGCGGGCCTGCCCGGGACCTCTGGCGCGGGCCGGTCGGTACGCCGACCACCCGCACAGCGCGTGCACAGTCATCCGCGCGCTACGTAGCAGCCCTTCAACGAGGGAAATCCCGAGTAGAAGCTCGGGCCGGAGTTCTGGCAGGCGAAGTCGATCTCGTTCGTGCCGCTGGAATTGTCGGTCCACACCGCGTTCGCTCCGCCGGCGGGATCGATGGCTACGGCGATGGAGTCCGCCAGGCTGCGGTCGGCGTTGGGGACGACCGAACAGAAGATGCCAAACGAGCAGATGCCGCCGATATGGGCGGGTTGGGAATCCAGCAGCAGGCTGGTGACCCGAGGGGTCTTGACGTAGTGGGTGCCTTTCCGGTCTACGGTGGCGACCGCGCCGTCGATCGACAGGAATGCCGCGTACCAGACGCTGGCCGGGTCGTTGGGCCTGAGCGTGGAGGACCGGTACTCGATCACGGCGATCTTTCCGGCGGATCCGCCAGCCGCCCACGGAAAGAAGTGGGACCCGGCCAACCCATCGATGGTTGAAGGCGCGGTCCAATGCTTTCCCTGGTCGGGTGAGGTGACCAGCAGGAGGTCCGTTTGTTGCGGGCTCTCCTGGCAGTTGGGGTTGGTCTCACAGTCGAGGACGAACCCCAGTGGGTCGTCGTGGTGCCGGACCGGCAGGGCGACATGGATCTGGCCGCTTCTGTCCACCGCGATCGTGGCGAAGATCTTGTCCGCGTTGTCGCCGATCTTCGTGACAGGATCGATCTGACCGGCCCAGGCCAGGTGAGAGGTCCACGTGTAGAGGCCGGGGATCCCGGAAGGGACGCCGGTCGAGACCCAGGCCTTGTCGAAGGGCCCGATCTGCGAGTAATTGCACCCGGTCTGCACGTTCGATTCCACGTCGTTGCCGGACAGCCACAGCGCGAAGGCGGTGCCGGTCGCCTCGTCCACCACCACGCCACCGGGCACGGTGTTGCAGCCGGAGCCGACGATCGCGTTCGTGTCGCTCGTAATCATCTGCGGCGGGCCGAAGGTCCTGCCCCCGTCGGTGGACATCGTCACGTACGCCAGTTCTTCGGGGCTGAACGTGTGGTACTCGAGGAACACCGTGGTCTGGTCGGGGTTCCAGGGGGCGTCCGATCGATGCGGGTAGACCTCGATCCAGGGCCGGTCGGAGGCGCCGGGGTGATTGTCGGCCAGATCGGTCCTCTGCGGCCAGGTCACCCCGCCGTCCAGGCTGCGGTAGATGCAGGTGTGCAGGATGCTCTGTGGGTCCCCGCAGATCTGCCCGTTGTACAGGGCACCCGCGGCATCGACCGCGTTGGTGACATCACCGATGGCGTTCGGGTCCGGAGACCCCAGGTTCGTGAAGTTGACCCCGTCCGGAGAGCTGGCGAACTCTCCCGGGGCCTGCCACGAGGGATAGCGGACGCCGCCCGCCGAGATGGCGAGGGACGGTTCGCTGCCGTCGTCGCTTCCCGGCAACTTGACCGGGGCCGCAGCTCCAGCCGACCCCCCGGCGACCAGCGCGGTGATCAGGCCGGTGACCAGGGAGATCGAGGCGATCCTCGAACGCATGCTCGCCTCCGTTTCCTCGTTCCGCGCGGGCAGAGCCCCAGCCTATCTAGCCTGAAGTAGCTAGTCAATCTCACGGCCGCGGACCACATCTGGAAGCTGGCGACATCGCGGGCCTGCTGCTCTAGCCTGCTGAATCAGATGACGTGGCTGTCGCTCGAAAGGGACGGGACGCGCCTGGCGGCATACGACTACGGCGGTCGGGGCACAGAGGTCGTGTTGCTGCTTCACGGCCTCGCTGGCCACGCCCGGGAGTGGGACGACACGGCAGCGTGGCTCACCGCCTCGAAGCGCGTGATCGCTCTGGACCAGCGTGGTCATGGCCGCAGCGAACGGCAGCCGTCAGACATGTCGCGGGATGCCTTTGTTTCAGATGTCGTCGCTTGGATGGATCGTCTCACGCTGGACAAGGCGGTGCTCGTCGGTCAGTCACTCGGTGGCCACACGGCGTTTCTGACGGCTGCCCGACATCCATCCCTCGTCGCGGGTCTCATCGTGGCTGAGGCCTCACCCGAATCCGACCCCACCTCCATCGAGGTGGTTCGGAACTGGTTGGGAGCGTGGCCGATACCGTTCAGCGGTCGAGACGAGGCCGTCGAATACTTCGGCGGGAAAAGTCTGTGGGCGGATGCCTGGGTCGATGGATTGGAGCAGCGGGAAGGCGGACTGTTCCCAGCCTTCGAGATCGAGAGGCTCATCGATGCGCTCAGTGAAGCAGAGGAGCGACCGTACTGGGATGAATGGAGCCACGTGGAATGTCGGACGCTGGTCGTCCGTGCGGAACGCGGTCTAGACATAGGGATCGCAAAGCGAATGGCGTCGAAGTCGAACGCTCAGCTTGTGACCGTCACCGAGGCTGGTCACGACGTGCATCTAGAGCAGCCCGACGCTTGGCGCAACGCCCTCTCTAGCTTCCTTCGCTCAAAGTGAGCCACTACCAATCTGACGGAATCGGGCAGTTTCGCTCGAATTTTGGAGGATTTGGACGTCTACCGGCCCTTGAACACCGGGCCGCGCTTGTCCAGGAAGGCCAGGACGCCTTCGAGGTGGTCCTCGGTGGCCGCCGCCTGATCCTGGACCTCGGCCTCACGGTCCAGCGCCTCGGACAGCGAAAGGTGCGAAGCCTCCTCGAGGAGGCGCCGGGTGAGCCCGAGGGCGACGGTGGGAAGCCTCGCCAGTTGGCCGGCCAGACCGCGGGCCTCGTCCATGAGCGATTCATGCGGCACCACGCGGTGGACCAGCCCGATCCCGAGCGCGCTCAGCGCGTCGACGCGCTCCGACAGCATCGCGAGCTCGATTGCTTTGGGCATCCCGACCGTTCGCGGCAGCAGGTAGCTCGAGCCGGCGTCAGGGACCAGACCGATCTTCACCCACGCCGTGGTGAACGTGGCGCCGTCGCCGGCGATCCGTAAGTCACAGGCGAGGGCCAGCGAGATCCCGGCCCCGGCCACCACGCCGTTGATCGCCGCAATCAACGGTTTGGGCATCTCGGCCAGGAGCGGGATCAGCTTGTTGTAGCCCTCCTTCAGGAAGAGCGACAGCTGCGGGCGCTCGCCCTTCGCGTAGGGCTCGCCGAACTCGGAGAGGTCGGCCCCGGCCGAGAACCCGCGGCCCTCGCCGGTCAGCACGATGGCCCGGATGGCCTCGTCTGCTCGGAGCTTCTCCAGCGCTTCGAGCATCTCGCGCGTCATGGTCGGGGACAGGGCGTTGAGCCTCGTGGCGTTGTTCATTCGCACGATGGCCACGTCGCCTTCGACGTCCACGATCAGCTGCTCGTATCCCATGTCAGCCTCCTGGGTTCGGGCTTCCGCCACGATCCCGATACCATGCCCGATGTGGACCCCCTGACGAAAGCCGAGTTGGGCGAGCGCGCGGGAAGCACCGCCGAGCACATCGACCGGCTCGTCGAGGCGGGGATCATCTCACCCGGGGAGGATGAGAAGTTCCGCGTCACCGATGTCCAGCGCGTCCGGCTGGCCGACGTTTTCGACCGGTCGGGCATCACCCTGGAGAGCATCGGCACGGCCATTTCCGCCGGCCATTTGTCGTTTTCCTTCGTCGACCTCCTGTTCCCCGAGCCCGCGGGGTACACGACGAAGACCTACGAGCAACTGTGCGCCGAGATGGGGTGGCCGGTCGAGTTCATCCAGGAGGTCCATCGGGCGCTGACCCTGCACGCGCCCCTGCCCGATGAGCCGGTGCGGGAGGACGACACGCAGATGTTCCCCCTCGCCCAGATGGCGCTCGCCATCGGGATGGATCAGGTGGAACTGGCCCGGACCCTTCGCGTGTACGGGGAGAACATCGGCCGGATCACCGACGCCGAGTCGCACTTCTACCACCAGTACGTCGAGGCTCCCATCCTCCGGTCGGGGATGTCGGAGCAGGAGATGCGCGACGTCGCCTCCCAGGTCAGCGCCCAGCTCATCCCCGTCCTGGACCGAGCCGTCATGTGGCTCTATCGACGGCTGCGCGAGCGGGCCATCTTCGAGCATCTCGTCGAGCACGTGGAAGACGCGTTGGAGCGTGCCGGCGTGACGCCGCCGCGTGTTGCTCGGCCGCCGGCCATGGCCTTCCTCGACCTCGCCGGCTACACGCGCCTCACCGAGGAGCGAGGGGACGAGGCAGCCGCGGAGCTCGCTACCGACCTCAGCCGGCTCGTGCAGCTCGAATCGGCCAGGTACGGCGGCAAACCGGTGAAGTGGTTGGGGGACGGCGTCATGTTCCACTTCGCCGATCCCGAACAGGCCGTCCTGTGCTCCTTGGATCTCGTGGAGCGGACCCCCGCGGCCGGACTGCCCCCCGCCCACGTCGGCGTGCACGCCGGCCCCGTGATCTTCCGCGACGGCGACTACTTCGGCCGGACCGTCAACGTCGCCTCTCGCATCTCGGGCAAAGCGGGTCCGGGAGAAGTCCTGGTGAGCGCGGACGTGGTCTTGGTCTCGAGTCCGGACAGCGTTCGGTTCGAGGAGATCGGGCCCGTCGAACTGAAGGGGCTGTCCCGTCCGGTCACGCTCTACCGCGTGACCCGGCCCGCCGCTGGGAGCCGCTGAGGCTGCACGTGGCCACTGTCACCGAGCGAATCGAACGGACCCTCGAGGAGGAGGCCACGACCTGGGGCATCCGCCCCGTTCCTCCTGAGCACCGGAAGCTCTCCGGTCTGGACTTCGGCGTCCTGTGGGGGGACCTGGCCATCGGCTTGCTGGTCCTGGTAACGGGGGCGTTCCTCGTGCCCGCCCTCGGTTTCCCCCGGGCCCTCCTCGCGATCGGGGTCGGCTCCGTGGTCGGCTGCATCCCGCTGGCTCTGGTCGGGCTGGCCGGGGCCCGGGAGGGCGTTCCGGGCATGGTCCTTTTCCGCCCCGTCCTCGGGATCCGCGGCTCCTACGTCCCGTCCGTCTTCAACATCGTCCAGCTCGTGGGATGGACGGGGTTCGAGTTCTGGGCGATGAGCCTGGTGGCGAGCAGGCTGTTCTCGTCCCTGTCGTCCTATTGGCTGTGGCTGCCCGCGGTGGTCGTCGTCTCGACCGCGCTCGCCCTGGGCGGTCCGATCCTGGTGATCCGGAGATGGCTCGAGCGGTTCGGGGCCTGGGTGGTGGCGGGGGTGGCGGCGTGGATCACGATCCGCTTGCTCACCACGGCCAACCTGGGATCCCTCTGGCACCGGCCGGGCCAGGGGGGGCTGCCGTTCTGGCTGGCCGTGGACCTCGTCATCGTCATGCCGGTGTCCTGGTTGCCGCTGGTCGCCGACTACAACCGGTTCGCTCGCCGAGGCGTCTCATCGGCCGCCGGCACGTTCTGGGGGTACGCCATCGGCAACGCGTGGTTCTACGCGCTGGGTGCCCTGCTGGTCCTCGGAGCGGGACTCTCGGACACCTCACCGGTTGGGATCGGGCAATCCATCGCGTCGCTGGCCGGAGGGTGGATCGTGCTCCTGGCCCTGCTGGTCGGCGAGACCGACGAGGCATTCGCCGACATCTACTCGGCGGCGGTCTCGAGCCAGAACCTCGAGTCGCGGATCCCGCAACGGGCCGCCATCGTCCTGGTCTCGGCGGCCGGAACCGGCCTGGCCGTCTGGCTGGGGCTGCGCCGCCCGGTGGCCTTGGGTACGTACGAATCGTTCCTGTTCCTGATGGGGTCGGTGTTCGTCCCGCTGTTCGGCGTGTTCGTCGCCGACTACTTCCTCCTCGGACGGCGGGGACGGTTCACGCAGGAGCTGTTCGACCGCCGGGCCCGCCGCACGGCCGGGCCTGGGCTGAACGTGCCGGCGATCGCTGCATGGATCCTTGGCTTTCTGATCTACCAGTGGA
>VAYC01000138.1 GCA_005885025.1 Actinomycetota bacterium
TGCCCTGAGCCACTTCCTGGAGGGCGATGGCCAGCGGCTTGGACCCCAAGCTCTCCACCAGGGGAGGGATGTATTCCCCGCGGCCCTCGCCGAGCTGGCTGTAATAAGCGTTGATCTCCCGAGCTCTCTTGGCCGCCAGGATCACCAGCGTGTATCGCGAGTCGACCTTGTCCAGGAGTTCGTCGATCTTCGGATCGATCATGTGAAGCGTGCTCTCCTTCCGGCTGGACCTGATGCGGGCCGCGGGCAGGACTGGCCGCGGTCAGCGATCCGGGTTGCCATCGATTATAGCGGCGACTTCGGCGGCGGCCCGGTCGACGTCGTCGTTCACCACGACGTAGTCGAACCACCCCGATTCCTCCATCTCACCCTGGGCGGCGGCCAACCGCAGGGCCAGCTCGCCCTCGCTCTCGGTGTGCCGGGCCCGGAGCCGGCGGGCCAGCTCCTCCTTCGACGGCGGGGCCAGGAACACCAGCACGGCCTCTGGCATCTTCCCTCGGACGGTGGCCGCTCCTTGGACGTCGATCTCGAGGATCA
The DNA here is from genome assembly GCA_005885025.1 of Actinomycetota bacterium. Lineage (GTDB taxonomy): Bacteria > Actinomycetota > UBA4738 > UBA4738 > UBA4738 > AC-52. Next base: position 538 of record VAYC01000138.1, read on the forward strand.
CGTCCCTTCCCGCTTCGAGTTCCGCCACGACCGGTGCTCGGAGGGTGCCGGATCGGTGGTGCCCGTACACCTCCGCCCATTCGAGGAACGCCCCGTCCTCGATCAGCTCGTCGAAGGCCCGCCGGGGGACGAATCGGTAGTCGCGGCCGTCGACCTCCCCCGGCCTGGGATCACGGGTGGTACAGGAGACGGAGTAAACGAGTTCGGGCTTGAGCTGGAGGAGGCGCCGGACGACGGTCCCCTTGCCGACTCCCGAGGGGCCGGAGATGACGAAGAGCCTCCCGGCCGCGGGCTACCTCTTCGAGAACTCGGTCAGGAGGGCGTCCTTCTGCTTGGCTCCCAGGCCCCGCACCCTGCGACTGGAGGAGATGTCCAGCCGCTCCATGATCTTGCGGGCTCGCACCTTGCCCACCCCCGGAAGGGACTCCAGCACAGAGGACACCTTCATCTTCCCGACGGTGTCATCGCCCTGCCGGGCCAGCACTTCACGCAGCGACATCTTCTCGGACTTGAGCTGAGCCTTCAGCTCGGCGCGCCGACGACGGGCCTCTGCGGCCTTGGCGAGGGCGTCCTTGCGCTGCTCTTCCGTCAGGGTGGGTAGGGGCATAGCGCCTCCTTCTCGCGTTCCTCGTCCTTGAGCGACCCCCCGGTGGCCGGGCGGATTATATGCATGGCGCTCCAGCACGGGCAATCGAAGCAACCGGGCCGGGAGGCCCACGACTTCAACTTCTAGTTGAAGGTTCGGCTTCCTCCTTGGAGTGCGTCCCGGCCCGCGAATCCGACAAGTATCGAGATCCTGGCGACTCGAGTGGCGCGCCGGAGCGACACAATGGGCACGCGCCGGGATCCCATGTCGACGCGTCCAGGCGCAACACTGCCCGGAGGGGGAACCCGACCGGTCCGACAGAACGATCGATGAGGGCCGCAACGCCCAACCGTTCGGCTCCGGTCGCGCCGACGAGCTCGAAGACCTCGCCGGCCGATGCTCCGGTCGTGACGACGTCCTCGACGACCAGCGTCCGTTCGCCGGGGGAAAGGAGGAAGCCGCGGCGAAGGCTCATCCGTCCTGCCTCGCGCTCGGCGAACATGCTGCGGGCACCGGCCGCCAGCGCCACGGCGAACCCTAGGGCGATGGCTCCCACGGCCGGAGCGACCACCACGTCCACCGCCGGATACCAGGAGGCGATCTCCCGGGACAGCGCCATGGCGACCTCGGGGTGCTCCAGGACCCGGACTTTCTCCACGTAGCGGTCGGAGTGCCTGCCCGAGGAAAGGAGGAAGTGACCCGACAGGATGGCGCCGTGTCGCTCGAACAGCCGGCGAGCTTCCTCCGCCGTCATTGGGCCCACCCGCGGATGTTCATTCGACTCGAACCTCCCTCAAGATGGCTCGCGCCGCGGCGACAGGGTCGCCGGCACCGGTGATCGGCCGGCCCACCACGATGTAGTCCGCGCCTCGCTCCATCGCTTCCCCCGGGGTGAGGACGCGGACCTGATCGTTGCCCGCGTGGCCGTGCGGCCGGACCCCCGGCACGACCAGCAGAGCCTTCGCCCCGAGCGCCTCCCGAACGACGGCCACATCATCACCAGAGACGACCACCCCGGCCGCCCCCGCCGACACGGCTTCGTAGGCAAGCGAGGCGGGAGCCGCAAGGCCCTCCCCCGCCAGGCTGGACAACACCGTGACCGCAAGGACCGCAGGTGGCTCGAAGCCGGAGTGGTCGGCGCCGGCTGAAGCGCCTTCCACCGCTGCCCGAACCATGTCCGGACCCCCGAGGGCGTGGACCGTGAGCAGGCCAGGGCCCAGCGCAGCGGCAGCCCGGGCCGCTCCCCTCACCTGATGAGGGATGTCGTGCAGCTTCAGGTCGAGGAAGACCGGGGCGTGCGCTCGCACCCGTTCCACCACCGCAGGCCCGGCAGCGACGAAGAGCGTCAGGCCAACCTTCACGAAGGCGACCATGCCCGCGAGACGCTTCGCGAGGAGCTCGGCGCCCTCGGGCTCGGCGACGTCAGCCGCTACGATAAGCGGGTTCCGGGACACGGTCTGGAAGCTCGATCTTGCCCCTCAGGTCGGCAGGCGAGGACAGCCCCTTGCGCGCCAGGACCTGGCGGATACCTTCCCCCACGTCGACCAGGGCGCCCGGGTCGAAGAAGTTGGCGGTCCCGATCTGTACGGCCCACGCCCCGGCCAACATGAACTCAACGGCGTCCGCGGCGTTCACGATGCCTCCGATCCCGATGATCGGCACGTCGGGGAGAGCCTGGGCCACCTGGTAGACACAGCGGACGGCGACCGGGCGGATGGCAGGGCCCGACAATCCGCCGGTAACGGCACCGAGCCTGGGGCGGAACGTCTCGGGGTCGACCGCCATCCCGAGCAGCGTGTTGATCAGCGACAGTCCATGGGCTCCGGCCCGCACGCAGGCCTCCGCCACCGTCACGATGTTCGTGACGTCTGCGGTGAGCTTGGCGAAGATCGGCAGGCGAGTCAGCCGGCTCATCGCGCCGACCACCTCCGCCGCATCGCCGGGGTTGCACGCGAAGACCTGGTTGCGCCGCTGCACGTTCGGACACGAGATGTTCGCCTCGATGGCCACCACGCCGCGGAGGTTCCCCAGCCGCATCATGACCTGCGCGAATTCCTCCACCCGGTTGCCCGCGATCGACACGATGACGGGGACTCCGGCCGAGGCGATGAAGTCCGCATCCTTGGCCAGGAAGCCCTCCACGCCCGGGTTCTGCAAGCCGATGGCGTTCAACATCCCCGAAGGGGTCTCGGCCATCCGCGGAACGGGAAGGCCTTTGGTGGGATGAAGCGTCACGCTCTTGGTCACGACCCCTCCGATTCGCTGGAGATCGACCAGGTCGGCCATCTCCTGGCCGGAGTTGAAGCAACCCGAAGCAGCGAGCACCGGGGTCGGGAGCGTCAGTCCGTTCAGATCGACGGAGAGGCTGGGACCGAGATCGGGGGCCTCGCTCACCACGTTCGTGCCTCGACCGGCTGGGGCTCGGGCAGGTCCTCGGCGACCTCTGGCTTCCTGACCTCCGGTTCCCGTTCGCCCAGCCAGCGATCCCACCAGATCCGGGCTCCGTTGAACACCGGTCCCTCGAGACAAGCGCGCATGTTCCACCATCCCCGGCCGTCCTTGGCGATCATCGGCACTGCGCAGGTCCAGCACACCCCCAGCCCGCACGCCATCATCTCCTCGACGGCCACCTGACACGGGATCCCCCGGCTGAGGCAGTACTCGGCCACCGCCCGAAGCATGGCGTTGGGTCCGCACGCGTACACGACCTGGGCGCCGGTGCGGGCAACGGCCGCGGGCAACGCGTCGGTCACCCGGCCCCGCTCCCCCATCGAGCCGTCCTCGGTGGTGACCACGACCGAGTCGGCCAGGCGTTTTCCCTCGATGGGCTTGAACACCCGTTCGTGGTCCCGAGCGCCCAGGATCATGCTGACGCTCTTGTTCCTCGCCCGAAGCTCCTCGGCCAGGAAGTAGATGGGAGCCGCCCCGTACCCGCCTCCCACCAGCAGGCACGAGGTCAGCTCGGCCGGGTAGCTGAACGGACGGCCGAGCGGCCCGATCACGTCCAGAACGTCGTGCGTCTTGACGCCCGCCAGCCAGGCCGTCCCCGGCCCCCCCGCCTCCAGGACGATCTCCAGGGTGCCGGCCCAGCCTCCTCGGCGGGAAGCCTGATGGATGGAGAAGGGCCGGCGGAGCAGGAAGTCCCGGCCCCCGGGCACGGCGATCTCGACGAACTGGCCCGGCCTGGCCTTGTCCGCGACGTCGGGGGCGACCAGCGTGATCGAGTGATAGGCGCCGGTGCGCCGGTTCGACAGCACCTCGCACCGCGTTCGGATCATCGCCCCTCTTTCGGCTCGGCGCCCACCAGGGAAGGCTCTCCTACCCCCACCAGCGAGAGCTGTTCGGGGCCCCCGGGCGGGGGCACCGCGGCATGGTACTCCTGGATCGAGATAGGGATGGCCGGGGGGGCCCGGAGGGCTTCGATGCCTTGCACCGCTGCAAGGATCCCCGGAACGGTTGTGATGCAGGGCACGCCGGCAGCGGCGGCTGCAGTTCGGATGAAGTAACCGTCGGTGCGCGGGCCTCGCCCGAATGGCGTGTTGATCACGAGGTCCACTTTCCCGGCCAGGATCAGCTCGGCCGCATTCGGACTCCCCTCCGAACGCTTCCGAACGGACGTTGCTCGCACGCCGGCCCTGGCCAGCATGGCCGCAGTCCCCCGCGTGGCCAGGACCTCGAATCCCAGCTCGGCCAGCCGGAGGACCGGAAAGAGAACGGCGCGCTTGTCGCGGTTCGCCACCGAGACGAAGACGGTTCCCCCGCCGGGAAGGGCTGCACCCGTGGCCTGCTGGGCCTTGGCCAGGGCCAGCCCCAGGCTGGAAGCGATTCCCATCACTTCCCCGGTCGAGCGCATCTCGGGTCCCAGCACTGTGTCCACGCCCGGGAAACGGCCGAACGGCAGGACGGCGGCCTTGACCGCCACGTGAGTCATCCGACGGTATCCACCTCCGAACGTCAGCATGCCCTCGGCCCGGAGGTCGGCCAGGCGCGCTCCTGCCATGACCCTTGCGGCGAGCTTCGCCAGCGGGAGCCCGGTGGCCTTGCCCACGAACGGGACCGTCCGCGAGGCCCGCGGGTTGGCTTCCAACACATAGGGAACGTCGTCGCGCACGGCGAGCTGAACGTTCAGCAGTCCCCGGATCCCCAAGGCCATGGCGATCGAGGAGACGATCTCTTCGATGCGATCCAGCACGTCGTCCGAGAGCGTCGCCGCGGGGATCACGCACGATGAGTCGCCGGAGTGCACCCCTGCCTCCTCGATGTGCTCCATCACGGCGCCGATCAGCACCCTCTCGCCGTCGCTCACGGCGTCCACGTCCACCTCGATGGCGCCCTCCAGGAAGCGGTCCATGAACACCGGGTGCTCGGGGCTGGCCGCCGCCGCCGAGGCTACGAACCGATCGAGCTCCTGCTCCCCGTAGACGATGTCCATGGCTCGCCCCCCGAGCACATAGGACGGGCGGACCAGTAACGGGTAGCCGATGCGAGCGGCCACGGAGGCCGCTTCCTCCGGGGAGGCCGCAACCCCGTGCGGCGGGGATGGGAGACCCAACTCCGCCAGGAGCCGGCCGAACTTGGAGCGATCCTCCGCGAGGTCGAGCCCTTCGGCGGAGGTGCCGAGCACTCGGACACCGGCCCGCTCCAGGTCATGAGCGAGAGCCAGAGGGGTCTGCCCTCCGAGCTGCACGATGACCCCGAAGGGTTGCTCGGCCTCGCATACGGCCAAGACGTCCTCCAGCGTGATCGGCTCGAAGTACAGACGGTCACTCGTGTCGTAGTCGGTGGAGACCGTCTCGGGGTTGGAATTGACCATGACCGTTTCGAGCCCCGCCTCGCGGAGGGCGAAGGCTGCATGGACGCAGGCGTAATCGAACTCGATCCCCTGTCCGATCCGGTTCGGACCGGCCCCGAGGATGACGACGCGCGGGCGATCCCCGGGGCGCACCTCGGTCTCCTCCTCGTAGGTGGAGTAGTAGTAAGGAGTCCGCGCGGCGAACTCGCCCGCACAGGTGTCGACGGTCTTGAACACCGGCGCGATGCCGAGCCGCCGGCGGGTGGCCCTCACGTCGGCCTCGGTCGTCGCGGCGAGCAACGCGATCCGGCGGTCTGCCAACCCGACTCGCTTGGCTTCCCGCAACTCTTCGGGGGTGAGGTGGCTGAGAGGGCGGCCTCGCAGCCCGGCTGCGACCTGCGCGACGCGGCCGATCTGATCGACGAACCAAGGATCGATGCCGGAGACGGCCGCGACATCCTCGACGGAGTGACCCTCTGCCAGCGCTTGCTCGACGAGGATCAGTCGTCGCTCGGTAGGGCGAGCCAGCGAGGGTAGGAGTTCAGCCGCTGGATCGGTGGAGGTGTCCGGGCCAAGGTCGAAGTCCCGCTCGAGCGCCCGGAAGGCCTTGCCGAGAGCCTCGGCGAACGTCCGCCCGATGGCCATCACTTCCCCCACCGATTTCATCTTGGTGTTCAGGACCGGGTCGGCTTCGGGAAACTTCTCGAACCCCCAACGGGGAACCTTGATGGCCACGTAGTCGAGGGCGGGTTCGAACGCCGCCAGGGTCTCGCCGGTGATGTCGTTGCGGATCTCGTCGAGGGTGAACCCGACGGCGAGCATGGCCGCGATCTTGGCGATGGGGAATCCCGTCGCTTTCGAAGCGAGCGCGCTCGACCGGGAGACCCGGGGGTTCATCTCGATGAGGACCATCCGCCCGTCGTCGGGGTTCACGGCGAACTGGACGTTCGAGCCCCCCGTGTCCACCCCGATCGCGCGGATGCAGGCCAGTCCGTAGTTGCGCATGACCTGGTATTCGCGGTCGCTGAGGGTCAACGCGGGAGCCACCGTCACCGAGTCGCCGGTGTGCACGCCCATCGGATCCACGTTCTCGATGGAGCAGACGACGACGGCGTTGTCCGCGGCGTCCCGCATCACCTCCAGCTCGAACTCCTTCCATCCCGCGACCGACTCCTCCACCAGGACCTCGTGGACGGGACTCGCTGCCAGACCCTCCCTTGCCACGAGCCGAAGGTCCCCAGGCGACCCCGCCACGCCGCTCCCGCCTCCCCCCAGGACGAAGGAGGGCCGCACGATCACCGGATACCCGAGCATCTCCGCCGCCGACAGGGATTCCCCCACGGTGTGGGCGAAGCCGGACCGCGGGAGGGGAAGCCCGGCCTCGCGCATCGTCTCGACGAACCGTCGACGGTCCTCGGCTCGCAGGATGGCCTCAAAGCTCGCCCCGATCAGCCGGACGCCGTTCGACTCCAGTGCGCCGGAGTCGGCCAGAGCCACCGAGACGTTGAGCCCCGTCTGGCCACCGAGCGTAGGCAACAACGCATCCGGTCGCTCTCGCTGGATGATCGACAGGACCGAACCGGGTGACAGTGGCTCGATATAGGTGGCGTCGGCGAACTCGGGGTCGGTCATGATGGTGGCTGGGTTCGAGTTCACCAGCACCACGCGGTAGCCGAGGGCACGGAGGACCTTGCAAGCTTGCGTCCCGGAGTAATCGAACTCGCAGGCTTGCCCGATCACGATGGGCCCCGAGCCGATCACCAGGATCGTGCGGATGTCACGGCGAGGCGGCATCAGGCCATCAGCTCCCGGAACCGGGCGAACAGGTGGCGAGCGTCGTGAGGGCCCGGCGACGCCTCGGGGTGGTACTGCACCGAGAACGCAGGGACGTCAAGGCATCGCAGCCCCTCCAGCGTGCCGTCGTTGAGGTTCCAGTGCGTGAGGGTCACGGGGCCGCGGTCCGTGCCGACCATGGTCCCGGCGCTCCCCGATTCGAGGACCGGCCACCCGTCCGGGTCCACCGCGAAGCCGTGATTGTGAGAGGTGATCTCCACCCGGCCGGTCTCGACCGCCTGCACCGGCTGGTTCACCCCACGATGGCCGAACTTCAGCTTGAACGTGCGACCTCCCAGTGCGAGAGCCAGCAGCTGGTGACCCAGGCAGATCCCGAACACCGGGATCCGTCCGAGCAATTCGCGAGCGGCATCGATCCCATACGTCGTCGCCGCCGGATCTCCGGGTCCATTCGACAGGAAGACGCCGTCGAATCCGTCACCCAGCACCTCGGAGGCCGGGGTTCGGGCAGGGAAAACCCTTGTCTCACAGCCATTTTCGGCCAGCAGCCGAAGGATGTTCCTCTTCATCCCGAAGTCGTACGCTGCCACGCGGAACACACGCCTGCCGGCCGACAGTGCCGGACCGACCACGTCCCGGGCCTCATGGGCGTGGGCCACGGACGCGGCCGCAGCAAGGTCCATGCCCTCCATCCCGGGCTGATGGCGAACGCGGTCGAGCAGGGACGTCGGATCGAGGTCGACGGACGACACCGCGGCGCGCATGGCGCCGGACTGCCTGATGCGAAGGGTCAGCCGGCGCGTGTCGATCCCCTCGATCCCTGGGATCCCGGCTGCGGCCAGATACTCTCCGAGCGAGCCCGTCGCTCGCCACGAGGACGGACGCCGGGCAGCCTCGCGCACCGCCAGCGCGGCAACTCGGATCCGATCCGACTCGACGTCCTCCGGATTGATCCCGTAGTTGCCCTGGTGGGGC
>VAYC01000139.1 GCA_005885025.1 Actinomycetota bacterium
GCTCGCTCTCCCCACGAGCGATCAATATCCTCTCGGTCCTGGCCATGGCGGTTGTGGCGGCCGTCCTGTGGTGGGCACGCCGGATCCGCCAGCCCGACTTTCCGCGCTGGACGTTCGCGTTCCCCCTCCTGGTCATCTTCCTGTTGGTCAACAAGGTCTACTCGCCGCAATACGGGCTGTGGCTCCTCCCGCTGTTCGTCCTGGCTTTTCCCAATCTGCCGCTGTTCGTCGCGTTCGAAGCCGCGGACCTCGCCGTCTTCGTTACCCGTTTCAGCTGGTTCGGGCGCCTGTCGGGCCTGGGGGGAGCGCCGCTCGGCGCGTTCCAGCTCGCTCTGA
>VAYC01000140.1 GCA_005885025.1 Actinomycetota bacterium
CTTCGGGCGAGGGGTCCAGGGAGCCGAACAGTTCCGGCCACGGACCGGTCTGCCCTTTGACGACCGCGATGGCATCCACACGTTTGTCCCGCAGGAAGGCGCGCAGCTGCCGCTCGGCGTCGGGGATGAGCTCCCCCGTGTAGAGCGTCTTCAGGATCGGCCACCGGGAGAACTCCGGCGGCGGGACCACCGACACATATCCCTGGGGCATCGAGAAGGCGAACCCGGCTTGCGCCTGCCACAGCATGGAGTTTCCGCGGTCCGCATAGGGGATCACGAGCACGTTGGCACCCGCGGGCATCCTGGTTCGAAACAGGCCCTGGGAGAAGAAGGCCGGCGTGTCGATGGAGGACCTCCAGGCAGGGTAGGAGAGGTTGGGGAGCAGCAGGACCGCACCCATGAGGACCACAGCCCACCGGGCCCAGGCAGGATCGATCGCCGCGCGGCGGGGGCCGCGACCCTGGCCCACCTCGGCAAGCCAGAGGGCCGCGATCACCGCCACCACCAGGAACGCATACATCATCAGCCTGGACGGGAGGACGTACTTCACCAGGGGCAGATGGATGAAGGCTCGCCACGGGAACGTCACGACGTCGGAGCCCTTCACCCGAAGGGTCGGGCCGACGGAGGCCACCAGCACGACGGCCAGCATGGCCACCAGGAATCGCGTCACCGCCTTCTTCCACCGAGTCACGGCGAACACCAGGACGGATGCCGCCAGGGGAAGGCCGATGTATCCGGTCTGTTCGGAGATGTTGCCGCTGAACGTCCTGGCCACGTCCGCGAAACGCTGACTGCCGAAGTGCGTGAGCGGGGTCGGGACGACGAAGTTGATGGCGTCGGTCGAGAACAGCGATGGATAGAACGAGTAGATCGGCGTGTGCGAAGCGCTCCGTGCAACGTAGTAGAGGTAGGGGGACAACGGGACGGCGGCGATCAGATAGGCGAGCCCGATCAGACCTGCGGTGCGGACGAGGTCGGCTCGCCTTCCCCACCAACAGGCCAACGCCAGGACCATCCCAACCCCACCGAACATCGTCATCGTGAGGAAGACCTCCGTGGAGGTCAGGAACTGCCCGACCAGGACGAGTGCGAGGAGCCAGACGAACGTTCGCCCCCCCAGGTCGCCCTCCATCCGGCGCAGCACGACCAGAACGGCCACCGGAACCAAGGGAACCAGCGCGAGGTTCGGATGGCCGGTGAGCTGCCCGAGCTCGTAGGTGGAGAACCCGAACAGGTACCCACCCACCACCGACGCGGCGAATCGCCGGGTGATCCGCCGACACAGGAAATAGGCGCCCCATGCCGAGAGCGCCGGGGCAGCCAGAGCGAGCAGGTTGTAGGAGACGACCGGCCCAGCCAGGGCGGTGATGGGAGCCAGCACGAAGCTCGGACCCGGGATGCTGGTGCTGTCCGCCAGGTTGTAGCCGGACGGCGCCCAAACGGCGTGAGTGATGAAGGGGTTCGTCCCGTGTGCGATCGCGTGCGGCCACCAGGCCAGAAACCACATGTGGGAGGCGGGGTCTGCTCCCCACCCCACGTACCGGCTCGAAAGGCCCGAGAGGATGGGCACCCCGAACAGGGCGATGGACGTGGCGGCGTAGAGGAGGAGCGCCGCCCCAGCCTGGACGGCGGCAGGGGCAGGACTCCTGGGGCGACGGAGGCGACGGAGGCCGCCGGGAGGCACGCTTGGAGGGCCGGTGGCCCGGTTCCTCTCCTCGCGGAGGCCGCCCGCGGGCTGCTGCACGGCGCCATCCTCCCATCGACGGAGGACGACGGAGAGGAGGGCTAGAACATTCGGCCAGGTGAAGGACGGGAGCCCGAGCATGGGCCCTCGCCCGCTTTCGAGCCAGGGGTCCCCAACCCTAGAATGGGCGGGTCATTCGGGGGCTACAGGGAGACCCTATTCGGGCCGATGGAACAGATATGCCTATCAAGGTAGTCATTGCCGACGACCACTCGCTGGTCCGTCAAGGGCTGCGTCGATACCTGGAGATGGCGGGCGACATCCAGGTGGTGGGAGAAGCGTCCAACGGACGCGAAGTGTTGAGCCTCATGGAGAACGGTGGCGGTGAACCCGACATCGTGCTGTTGGACATCCGGATGCCCGAGATGGACGGCCTGGAAGCGGCCCGAAAGATCAAGCAACGCCACCCCAAGGTCGGCGTGATCATGCTCACGGCCTACGACGACCGACAGTTCGTCGTGGAGGCCGTGCGATCTGGAGCCCGGGGCTACGTCCTCAAGGCTCGGGACGCCGAGCACCTCATCCAGACGGTCCGGCTGGTGGCGGGCGGCAACATGGTCATCGACCCGCAGCTCGTGGTTGCCCTGGCCGACGAACTGTCCCAGGCCAAGGAGAAGGATCGCAAGGCGGAGACGCTGACGGCCAGAGAGGTCGAGGTCCTCCAGCTTCTCGCGTTCGGACACACCAACAAGGACATTGCCGACCAGCTGTTCATCTCCCCGGACACCGTCAAGACCCACCTCGAGCACATCTTCGAGAAGCTCGGGGCGTCCGACCGCACCGCAGCCGTTGCCGAGGCGCTCCGCCGGCACCTGATCGAGTAAGGCAAACCGGGGTTCCATCGAGTCATCTTGTCGCCGTGCTCCTCCTCGCACGCCCGGAGATGCCCGGCGCTCTCTAACGGACCTCCTCGGGCCCGCCGATATTGAGACCGATGCAGTCCTCAACCGTCCCCACCCGCGAGGTCCTGGGTCCTTCCGGCATAGGCCGGGTCCCCTCTGCGGAGCTCGAGCGGCGGCTGTTCGCGCTGATCGGCCTGGGAGGCGTCGCGGTCGGCGTGATGATCGGGACCATTCCCGGCATGCCCAGTCCTTCATTGCGCGCCGCGATGGGCGCAGCGGCCATGCTGATGGCCACGCTCACCGCCGGAGGCGTCCTCGCCTCGCTGGCCCGAGTGCGGGGAGCGTGGGTCGGGACCAGGCTGGCCGCCGCGGGGCTGGGGGCGGCCGTCGTCTTCCAGGTCGGCGGATGGATCGCCCGGTACCTGGGTCATGGGCTGCCGTACGGGCAGTTGTTCGCAGGCACGCTGATCCTGTTGCTCCTAACCTTCCTCGCCTCGTTGGGGGTGGACTTCTTCGAGCACATCCGGGAGGGAAGGGCCGAGCTCCTCTCGGATATCCTGCTGGTTTCCACCCTGGCGGGGGCGGCCGTCTTCGTCCTGATGCGCGCGGAGACCTTCGGCCGGCCCTCCGTATGGGGGTTCGCGCTCACCGCTGTGATCACCGCCGCCGCGATCCTCGTGGTCGTGGGATGGGGTGTGTTGGCCTTGTGGTGTCCCAGCGCGGTCCATGTCTCTCTCCTCGCCTGCGCCATCGCCCTGGGATCCTCGGCCCTCACGTTCGAGGGCACTCGCCGCTTCAGTGTGGGATCGCAGTCGCCGCTCGGCTCGGAGGTGCTGGCCGCGATCTCCCTGTTGGCGCTGGCCGGGGTGCTGGTGGTCGAGCCCAGACTCAACTCCGGGTCGCCGCGCGCGCCTCGCGCCGTCCGCTGGATCCGACCCAGCCTCATCGTCATCTCATTGATCGGGGCATGCGGGGTCATCCTCGTGACGCTCGCGTCCCACGAGCTGCGGCTGTCCGCGTTCCAAGGCATCGTGGTGACCCTGGTGGTCTTCAGCACGGTAGGACTTCGAACCTTGCTGAACCAGATCGCCACCGCCCGGTCGGCTCGGGAGCTGGAGGGAGCGCTCCAGGAACGGGAGTCGGCCATCGCCTCCCTGCGGTCGGCCGCCGACGTGGTGACCTCGTCCGAAGCTCGCCTTCGGCTCCTGCTCGACGCCGCCGTGGACGGTGTGGTCGAGCTCGACGCCAAGGCAACGATCGTCCGAGCCAACGGGGCGTTCTGCTCGATGGTTCACCTGCCCATGGAGGAGGTCGTGG
>VAYC01000141.1 GCA_005885025.1 Actinomycetota bacterium
GTACGCGATCGGACCACTCCAGTTGGTCCATGTCGTCGAGCAGCCGGTCGGCGTAGTCGGTGATCTTGAAGAACCACTGCACGAGGTCCTTCCGGACCACCGGCGTTCCACATCGCCAGCACCGGCCCTGGATCACCTGCTCGTTGGCCAGGACGGTCTGATCCTTCGGGCACCAGTTGGCAGGGGCCAGCTTCCGGTAGGCCAGGCCCTTCTCGAACAGCTTCAGGAAGAGCCACTGCGTCCACCGGTAGAACTCCGGGTCGCACGTGGCCAGCTTCCGCGACCAGTCGAAGGCCATCCCGTAGCGCCTGAACGTGCGCTCCTGGTCGGCGATGTTCGCGTAGGTCCACTCCTTCGGATGGATGCCCCGCCGGATCGCCGCGTTCTCCGCGGCCAGGCCGAAGGCGTCCCACCCGATGGGGTGCAAGACGTTGTAGCCGCGCATCCACATGTGCCTCGCGATGATGTCGCTGATGGCGAACGCCTCGGCGTGTCCCATGTGGAGGTCGCCCGATGGGTACGGGAACATGTGCAGTTTGTAGTACGGAGGCCGGCCGTCATCGTCATCGACCGCTCGGAACACTCCGTCCCGCTCCCAGACGGCCTGCCACTTGGGCTCGATCTCGGAAGGTTCGTACCGCCGCATCTTGGAATGGTACCGCGGTCGGTTCGGCACTCAGGCGGTTTCCGGCACCCGGCTACCGCCGTCTGCGGCACCTTGCCGGGCCAGAAGCTCCATCTCTCGCCGGACCAGCGCGACGCTCCGCTAGGCCGAAGGACTCGACGACGGACACCCCGGCACGCGGTGGATCGCGTCGGCAACCTGCGTTGCCGCAGTCCCGACCGCCGCCGGGTCACTGCCATTGACCGCAGTCGCCAGCCGGCCCACCGCGTCAGCGACGTTCCGTACCTTTGTGGCTGCGGCACTGTGCCCCTGGGCCTGAACACTGTCAGCCTGGGAATCCAGCTCCCCCTGCAGTTGCTGCAGTTGCTTCGCCAGGTCCGCTTTTGACTGAAGGCCACTCGCCTGGACCTTCCCGACGACATCGAGGACCCTGGCCTGTATGTCGCAGACCGTCTGTTTAGCGGTCTGCACGTCTGAGGGCCTGGACGCTTTCCCCGTACCGCTGCTGCAGGCGACGAGGCCCACCAGCAGGGCCAAGGCTGGTGCGAACAGCAGCGATCGCTTCATGGTTCCCCCTCCTCCTTGGCATCCGGGTTGGCGTCGAGGACCCCTTGGTGGACCTACCCGCGGCCCGCGGCCGACAAACCAAGCAGTCGCCGACAGCCTCAGACCCACTGCGACGGCCTGCACGTTCGCTGGACGCTGCGCCAACCATAGCTCCCGGCCCATAATTGAAGGAAGTGACCGAGAGGGTCGAGACGGGCGATCGGAGGCAGGCATGAGGAGCGGACCTCGGCTGACCGAACCTCTTGTCAGGGACAAGGGGGTCCTTCGCGAAGCGAGCTGGGAGGAGGCGCTGGACCGGGCCGCTCGAGGGCTTCGCGCCGCAACTGAGCGAAACGGCGGCAACGGGGTCGGCCTGTTCAGCTGCTCGAAAGCCACGAACGAGGTGAACTTCGTCGCTCAGAAGTTCATGCGTCAGGTGCTCGGCAGCAACAACATCGACAGCTGCAACCGGACTTGACACGCTCCAAGTGTCGTCGGTCTGGCGACGGTGTTCGGCGCGGGGGGCGGGACGAGCTCCTACGAGGAGGTCGGGGAGACGGATCTGATCCTCTTGTGGGGGTCGAACGCCCGGGAGACGCACCCGATCTTCTTTCACCACGTTCTCAAGGGGATCCGGAACGGGGCGAGGCTCATCGTGGTGGACCCCAGGAGGACGACGTCCGCGCAGTGGGCTGATCTGTGGCTCGGGATCGACGTGGGATCGGACATCGGGCTGGCCAGCACGATCGCCAGGGAGATCATCGCGAATGACCTTCACAACCAAGCCTTCATCGAGCGGGCCACCACCGGGTTCGGGGACTATCGGGAATCCGTCGACGAATGGACCCTCGAACGGGGCGAGAGGGTCACGGGGGTTCCTGCGAAGGTCATCCGGGAAGTGGCCCACGCCTACGCCAAGGCCGACCGGGCACAGATCTGCTGGACCCTGGGCATCACCGAGCATCACAACGCGGTCGACAACGTCCTGACCCTCATCAACCTCGCCCTGCTGACCGGCCACGTCGGGAGGTACGGCAGCGGCCTGAACCCCCTTCGTGGGCAAAACAACGTCCAGGGGGGCGGAGACATGGGGGCCATACCGAACAAGCTCCCGGGCTTCCAGGACATCGAGGCGGACCCGGCGGCGCGGGAGAAGTTCGAACGGTCATGGGGCGTTCCCATCGTGCCGAAGTACGGCTGGCACCTGACGGCGATGTTCGAGGCCATGGAGCACGGTGACCTCACCGCCCTCTATGTGATCGGAGAGAACCCAGCCGTGTCGGAGGCCGACGCCGGTCGGGCCCAGCGGCTGCTGGCCGGCCTCGACTGCCTGATCGTGCAGGACATCCTGATGACCAAGACCGCCGAGATGGCCGACGTCGTGCTTCCCGCCTCGGCTTCGTGGGCCGAGTCCGAAGGCACCGTGACCAACAGCGAGCGGCGCGTCCAGCGGGTCAGAAAGGCTCTGGACCCCCCGGGCAATGCCCAAGACGACATCTGGATCTTGGCCCAACTGGCGGGGTGCCTGGACTTCGAGTGGGGCGAGGTGACAGCGGAGTCGGCGTGGGACGAGCTTCGGTCGCTGTCCCCCATGCATGCGGGGATGAGCTACCGGCGGCTCGACCAGCTTGGGGGGATCCAGTGGCCCTGCTGGGACGAGGATCACGAGGGGACGGGGTTCCTGCACGCTCGGCTGTGGGAGGAGGACCCGGAAAGGCAGGGACCGAAGGCGCCGTTCAGCGTGACCCCGTACGAGCCACCAGTGGACGAGCTCACGGAGGACTATCCGCTTCGGCTCACCACGGGGCGGAGGCTCTCGGACTTCAACACGGGGGTCCAGACCAATCGGTACTCGTCGCCGCTCCGGCGTGGAGAAACGATCGACGTGTCTCCGGAAGACGCTGAACGGCTGGGCATCGGCGAGGGCGAACGGGTCGTGGTGTCCTCGCGGCGCGGATCGGTGAGGGCTCCCGTGCACGTCGACCAGGGTCTCCGGCCGGGCCTGGTGTTCATGACCCTGCACTTTCCGGACCAGGTGGAGACCAACACCCTCACGATCGACGCCACGGACCCCAAGTCCGGGACAGCTGAGTTCAAAGCCAGCGCCGTCCGTATCGACTGCCTGCCTGAGACCGCCGAGCCGAGGGCCTGAGTGGACCTCCATCTGATCGACGCCCTGCCGACGGCCGAGGAGCGGGCCGCCGTCGACGCGGTGGTGGGCCCGCCCGAGACCGGGTGGGAGGGCGGCCCGCGCTCGGCACTCGACGGCCACATGTCCCGTGGCGGTCAGGAGACCCGCGAGCGGCGCGACCTGCTGCTCCCCGTGCTCCACGCCCTCCAGCGACGGGTGGGCTGGATCAGCGAGGGCGGCTTGGGCTACCTCTGCCGCCGATTGTCCATCCCTCCCGCCGAGGCGTACGGGGTGGCCAGCTTCTATGCGCTCTTTTCGACCGAGCCTCGACCCCCTACCGTGGTCCACGTCTGCGACGATGTCGCCTGTCGGGTGCGGGGCGCGAAGGAGCTCTGCGCTGAGCTGGAGTCGCGCTTCGGCGCTCCCGGCAAAGCTCTGGACGGCGGCTCATGGACATGGATGCCGAGCCCCTGTCTCGGTCTGTGCGATCAGGCGCCCGCCGCCCTGGTGCAGAACGCGCCCGCGGCCGGCCGCGACGTCACCATCGGCTTCGCCAGGTACGGCGACGTGTGGACCGAAGCCGTTGGCGACGACCACGGTGACGATCCGCCCCAGTGGCATGCTGAGACGATCCCGGGCGAGTGGACACCCCGAACGGCGAGTGCGATCGGGCCGGGGGCTCATCTTCTCCGGCGAGTTGGCTTGGTAGATCCGACGAGCCTCGACGACTACCGCGCACACGGCGGATACGAGGCCCTGCGCCTCGCCTTCGAGATCGGGCCCGAGGGAGTCATCCGCGAGGTGAAGGACGCGAAGCTCCTGGGCCGGGGCGGCGCGGCCTTCCCGACCGGCGTCAAATGGGAAGCGGTGGCTCGGCAGCCCATCCGGCCCCACTACTTCGTGTGCAACGCGGACGAATCCGAGCCCGGCACGTTCAAGGACCGGGTGCTCATGGAGAGTGACCCCTTCGCGGTGGTCGAAGCCCTAACGATCGCCGGGTTCGCAACCGGCTCGGAGCGCGGCTTCATCTACCTCCGCGGCGAGTACCCGCTCGCCGCTGCGCGTCTCCAAGGCGCACTCGATCGGGCT
>VAYC01000161.1:0-200 GCA_005885025.1 Actinomycetota bacterium
AAGCCCCCCGGGCTCACCTTCGAGCAGGCCGCGGCCGTTCCTATCTCGGGTGTCACCGCCCTCCAGGCCCTCCGCGACCAGGGAGGGGTGCGGCCGGGGCAAAGGGTGCTGATCATCGGCGCGGCAGGAGGGGTGGGCTCGTTCGCGGTGCAGATCGCCAAGGCGGTCGGCGCGGAGGTCACCGGGGTGTGCAGGACGAC
>VAYC01000161.1:290-6094 GCA_005885025.1 Actinomycetota bacterium
GTAGACACGGCGGGCCGCCGCCCATTGTCACGACTGCGCCGCGCCCTCACCCAGAAGGGCACCCTCGTGATCGTCGGGGGCGACGGCGGTGGACCCTGGACCGGAGGCTTCTTTCGCGGGGTACTCCGAGCGCCCCTCGTGTCCCTGTTCGTTGGTCAGAGGCTGGGCGGACTCAACGCGAAAGTGAATCAGGGGGACCTGCGGACGTTGGGCGAGCTGATCGAGGCCGGCAAGGTCACGCCGCTGATCGACAGAACGTTTCCGCTCATCGACGCCCCCGAGGCGATGCGATATCTGGAAAGAGGCCACCCCGGCGGCAAGGTCGTCATCACCGTGTGACACCTTCTGACTTGGCGGTTTCCAGAGCGGACGACGGGATTCGAACCCGCGACCCCCACCTTGGCAAGGTGGTGCTCTACCAACTGAGCCACGTCCGCGTGGCAGCCATTTTACGCTAGCGCCCGGTCGACCCGAATCCTCCGACGCCACGCTCCGATGGCGAGAGGCCATCGGCCCACACCGGCTCGACCGCGGCCACCGGCACGATGACGAGTTGGGCGATCCGATCGCCCCGGGCAATCTTGACCGGCTCATGAGGGTCGAGATTCACCAACGCGCAGGCCAGTTCCCCTCGATACCCCGAGTCGATCAGCCCCGGGGAGTTCGCCAGGGTCAGCCCGTGTCGCCCCGCCAATCCAGACCGGGGCAGCACCAGACCCGCGTATCCCTCGGGGATGGCCACGGCCACGCCCGTTGGGACCATGGCCCGCTCCCCCGGCTCGACCACAGCGTCGACGTTCGAACGCAGGTCCAGTCCGGCGTCCCCAGGGTGAGCACGCTCGGGGAGCGGAACCGTCGGATCCAGCCGCTTGAACTGGAGCCTCACCTGAGAGCCCCCTAGCTGCACCCGCTGGTCGCGCCGCAGGACGTGCACACGTAGCACGACCCGGCCGGTTGCATCTTCGACCCGCACGCGTAGCACAGCGGAGCATCCAGCTCGCGAGCGCTCGGCTTCTCCCCCGCCGGTACGTCCGAGAGCTCGATCAGGCGCGGCTGGGAAGCCTCGTCGCCCTGCGCCAGGGAACCTCCATTCGCCGACTGCCCGTTCGCGTACTCCTTCCGTTCCTCGATGGACTGGACGCCCAGGCCTTCCCGCTTCTCGGCCGGCAGGTACTCGAGCGCCAGGCGCCGGAAGACGTAGTCCACGATGGAGCTGGCGAAGCGGATGTCGGGGTCGTTGGTCAGCCCGGAGGGTTCGAACCGCATGTTCACGAACTTCCCGGCGAACGCCTCCAGCGGCACCCCGTACTGAAGCCCGAGCGACACGGCGATGGCGAATGCGTCCATGACGCCCGACAGTGTCGAACCCTGCTTCGACACCTTCAGGAAGATCTCCCCGATGCCGTCCCCGGGGTACTCACCGGCGGTGATGTACCCCTCCGCGTCCCCCACGGAGAACGAGACGGTGCGGGCCGGCCGGTTCTGAGGAAGGCGACGCCGGATCGGTTTGCCCGGAAGCTCCACCTCCTGCTCGGCCGGCTTCCCGCTCTTCCGCTTATCCGCCGACAACGGTTGCGCGACCTTGCAGTTGTCCCGGTAGATGGCGATGGCCTTCAGGCCGAGCCGCCACCCCTCCACGTACAGCTGCTCGACCTCCTCCACGGTCACGTACTCGGGCATGTTGACCGTCTTGGAGATGGCGCCGGAAATGAACGGCTGCGCCGCGGCCATCATCTTCACGTGCCCCATGTATTGGATGGCGCGCTCCCCCATCGAGCAGTCGAACACCGGGTAGTGCTCTGCTTTCAGGTTCGGCGCCCCCACGACCGTGTTGTGCTCGGCGATGTAGGCGACGACGCTCTGCACTTGATCATCGGAGTGGCCGAGGCGGCGCAGCGCCCGAGGGACCGTCTGGTTGACGATCTGCATGGTCCCGCCGCCCACCAGCTTCTTGGTCTTGACCAGCGCGAGGTCCGGCTCGATGCCCGTGGTGTCGCAATCCATCATCAAGCCGATCGTCCCGGTCGGCGCCAGGACGGTCGCTTGAGCGTTGCGGTAGCCGTGCTCGTCGCCGAGCGCCACGGCGTCATCCCACGCCGTCTTGGCAGATTGGAGCAAGCCCTCCGGGATCAGGGTGGCATCGATCTGCTCCACTGCCGCTCGGTGCTTGCGCACCACCCGAAGCATGGCGTCGCGGTTCGGGGCGTAGCCGGCGAACGGCCCCATCTGCTCGGAGATCTTCGCGCTGGTCCGGTACGCCCAACCGGTCATGAGGGCCGTGATGGCGCCCGCCCACGCCCGCCCCCCGTCCGAGTCGTAGGGCAGGCCGCGGGCCATGAGCAGCGCACCCAGGTTCGCGTAGCCCAGACCGAGCTGCCGGAACGCCTTCGCGTTGCGCTCGATCTTGTCGGTCGGATAGCTCGAGTTCCCGACGATGATCTCCTGCGCCGTGAACACCACCTCCACGGCGTGCTTGAAGGATGGGATGTCGAGGTTGCCGTCGTCCTGGAGGAATCTGAGCAGGTTGAGGCTGGCCAGATTGCAAGCACTGTTGTCGAGATGCATGTACTCCGAGCACGGGTTCGACGCATTGATGCGTCCCGAGGCCGGGCACGTGTGCCAGTCGTTGATCGTTGTGTCGAACTGCATGCCAGGGTCGGCGCACTCCCAGGCCGCCTGGGAGATCTCCCGCATGAGGTCGCGGGCCCGGGTGGTCTCCAGCGTTTCTTGCGACGTCACCGCCTTGAGCTTCCAGTCCCGGTCCTCGAGGTAGCCCCGCATGAACTCGTCGGTGACCCGGACCGAGTTGTTGGCGTTCTGGTACTGCATCGAGTAGGCGTCCTTGCCGTCCAGGTCCATGTCGAACCCGGCGTCCCGGAGCACCCGAGCTTTCCGCTCCTCCACCGCCTTGCACCAGATGAAGTCGCGGATGTCCGGATGGTCGGCGTTCATGACCACCATCTTGGCCGCCCGGCGAGTCTTCCCCCCGGACTTGATCGTCCCGGCGGAAGCGTCGGCGCCACGCATGAAGGAGACCGGACCGCTGGCGGTCCCGCCGCCCGCCAGGTTTTCCTTGGACGAACGAAGCGGCGACAGGTTGATCCCCGAGCCCGACCCCCCTTTGAAGATGATCCCTTCCTCGGAATACCAGTTGAGGATGGACCGCATGCTGTCGTCGATGGCGAGGATGAAGCACGCGGAGCACTGGGGCTTCTCCTCGTGCCCCACGTTGAACCAGACCGGAGAGTTGAACGCGGCCTTCTGGGTCACCAGGAGGTGCGAAAGCTCCTCCGCGAAGACCCGGGCGTCGGTGTCGCTGGCGAAGTAGCCGTCCCGGACTCCCCACCCGCTGATGGTGTCGACGACCCGGCCAACCATCTGCCGGACCGACCACTCGCGCTCGGGGGCCCCGAGCTGCCCCCGGAAGTACTTCTGGGCGACGATGTTGGTGGCGTTCTGCGACCAGCTCTTCGGGAACTCCACGTCCCGCTGCTCGAAGGCGTTGCCCCCCTCCTTGTAATTGGGAATGACGGCATCGCGCGTCTCCCACTCGATCTCATCGAATGGATGGATGCCCTCCCTGGTGAAATGCCGTTTGAAGGAAAGCTTCCGCCTCGCACCGACATCTTTCTCCTTGGTTGCCACCATCACCCTCCTGCTCGACGCCTCTTGGGAAGGGCCGTCCCGGTGGAGATCCCTGTGGAGTAACTGGGGAAAATCACACCGGTGTGATTCGTGGATTCTGCTCCCGGAGGGCCCGGTCTGTCAAGAGGTTCGCTGACGCCATTTTCCCACATCTTGTGGAAGCTGTCCCCCCATCGGGCGCACTGACCACAACATCTTGTGGTCGGGCATGGAGAGACTAGCGCTTGGCTCGCGCCCGGGAGCTTCTGGCCCCCCTGCGGTGATCGGCCGACCCGGCCGGTTCGCGCTTCGGGAGCAGGATGCCGAGCTCTCGCTCGAAATCGGTGAGCTCCTTGAAGTCCTTGTAGACGCTGGCGAACCGGAGGTAGGCGACGTCGTCGAGGCGCCTGAGCAGCGTCAGCACCTCGACCCCCACCTCTTGCGTGGTCACCACGGGCGCCTTGCGCCGAAGCTTCTCCTCCACGCGGTCCACGAGCTGGGACACCTGCTTCTCGCTGACCGGCCGGTTCTTGATGGCTTTCATCAAGCCGGCCACGACCTTCGATCGGTCGAACGGCTCCTTCGAACCGTCGCGCTTGACCACCGACAGGCTGACCTCCTCCAGCCGCTCGAACGTGGTGAATCGCCGCCCGCATCGAAGGCATTCCCGGCGACGCCGGACGGAAGCGCCGCCCTCCGCGGAGCGGGAATCGACCACCTTGTCATCGGGATGGCCACACCATGGGCAGCGCATCGAGCTTCCCCCGGGAAGGAGAGGGGGCCACAACATCTAGTGGCACGCCGAGGCTATCGCGCCACATATTGACGGTCAAGCCGAGGCATAATCCCATCGTGCCTTCGCAGGCCGACCTCGTCCTCCGCCTCCTGCTGGCCAGCGCTCTGGCTGGCCTGCTCGGAGGAGAGCGGGAGCTCACCGACCAGCCGGCAGGCTTCCGGACGCACATCCTGGTCGGGCTGGGTGCGGCGCTCTTCGCCGTAATCTCGGCGTATGGCTTCGAGACCGTCGTCGGGAGCGGGCACCAGGGTGTCCAGGCCGATCCCACACGGGTCGCCTCGCAGATCGTCGTCGGCATCGGCTTCCTCGGTGGGGGCGCCATCATCAAATACGGCGCCAGCATCCGCGGCCTCACCACGGCAGCCAGCTTGTGGGTCACCGCGGCGGTCGGAACGGCCGTCGGGATCGGGCAGCTCGCATTGGGTTCGGTGACCACCGCCATCACGTTGCTCGCGCTGGTGGGCCTCCGGCCCCTGCGCCGCTTGATCAGGCGCTACGCCCGCGACCGCGACGAGTACATCGTGGAGGCCCGTCGAGACGTCGACGTGGCTGCGATGCTGTCGCGGAACTCGTCCGCATCACCGAAGAAGGACCCGACCGCTCCATCCGTCTGCTGGTGCGCCCGTCACCGACGATCCCTCCGGCTCAGATCGCGGCGGCCATCTCCGGGGTGGAACACGTCCACAACGTCGACTGGACCGGTTGACGGTCAGGGCCCCAGCCGCAGTTCCTGACCCGGCCTGATCACGCCATCCCGCACACGATTCACGCTGGCCAGTCGATCGACCACCGGGCGTGGATCGCCGGCCGGCCCGACGAGGCTTTCCGCGATCCCCCACAGCGTGTCTCCGGGCCCTACCACGTAAACCCGGGCAGCCGGCCGCTGTCCCCTGGGCCCCGCGCCGGCCCCGCCGGCCAGCAGAGTGACCAGGACCCCGGCCACCACGACCAGCGACGACACCCTCCCCCATCGAACTCGTGTTCGAGCCATCGGGGCGATTGTGACCGAACACCTGTTCGGAGTCAAGACCGGATCGAACACATGTTTGCCCCGGCAAGGCGAGCGTGCTAGGGTCTGGCCCGGAGGGGCGATGGACGACATCACGGCTCGTCAGCGACGGATCCTCGAATTCATCAAAAGGACCGTGCAGGAGCGAGGCTACCCACCCACCGTGCGGGAGATCGGCGAGGCGGTCGGGCTCACCTCGAGTTCCAGCGTGCACGCGCAGCTCGCCAACCTCCAGCGCCGAGGACTGATCAAGCGCGATCCCGCCAAACCCAGAGCCATGGAGCTTCGGGGTCCGGGGTCGTCCAGACGGGGCGGAGTGAACGTTCCCGTCGTCGGTCGGATCGCAGCAGGTGCTCCGGTCATGGCCGATCAGAA
>VAYC01000162.1 GCA_005885025.1 Actinomycetota bacterium
AGCCGATGGACCTCGCGCTGTCTGGCGGAGAGGACTACGAGCTGCTGGCGACGCTGCCGCCGTCGGCCGTGAGCCAAGCGCAGGATCAGCTGCGTGAGCGGTTCGGAACGCCGCTGACCGACATCGGGGAGATTCAGGAGGGGGAAGGGCTCACCGCGGTCGCAACCGACGGGACGTACAGCCCCCTCGCGCCGAAAGGGTGGGACCACTTTGGCGGGTGAGCGCGAGCGCTCCGTGATCCCGCGGGCCTTGACCATCGCGGGCTCTGACTCGGGGGGCGGGGCCGGCATCCAGGCAGACCTGAAGACGTTCGCGGTGCTGGGCGTGTGGGGGATGAGCGCTCTCACCTCGGTCACCGTGCAGAACACCGAGGGTGTGACGGAGGTGTCGGA
>VAYC01000164.1 GCA_005885025.1 Actinomycetota bacterium
GGAGTTGTATGACGTCGACCCCGGGCGGGTCTCGGTGATCCCGCTCGGGGTCGACCGTGCACGGTTCCGGCCGTTGGGGCGTGACGCCATCGAGCTGGTGAGGTCACGGTTCGGGCTGAACGGTCCCTACCTCCTCTACCTCGGCGGGATCGAGCCGAGGAAGAACCTCCGGAGCGTCCTGGTGGCCTTCGCCCGGCTTGGGCCCGACGTGCGCCTGGTCATCGCCGGTTCCGGTGTCGAATGGAACCCGGAGGGGCCCGTCCTGCTGCAGAAGGCGCTCGATTCGCTGCCGCCCGAGGCTCGTCGTCGCGTCGTTCGGACCGGATACGTGTCCGAGGGCGACAAGGTCGCGCTCCTGTCGGGCGCCGGGGCCCTCGTCTACCCGTCTCTGTACGAGGGGTTCGGCCTCCCGGTCCTGGAGGCGATGGCGTGTGGGACGCCGGTCGTGACGTCGGATCGCTCGTCCCTGCCCGAGGTGGCAGGCGAGGGGGCCCTCTACGTCGACCCCGGCGACCCCGAAGCCATTGCGGCAGCCATCGAACGGGTTCTCTCCGATAGCCAGCTTCGGACGCAGCTTCGAGAAACGGGGATGGAGCAAGCGGCCCGGTTCACCTGGGAAGAGACCGCGCGAAGGACGGCGGAGGTCCTACGAGAGGCGGCCTCGGAGGCTTGAGAGGCAGAAGAGCCCGAGCGCCCCGGTCGTCAGCCGGCCCGCTGGACGCGGCCGGCTTTCAGGCAGGAGGTGCAGACGTTGAGCCGGCGGGGAGCACCGTTCACCAGGGCCCGAACCTTCTGGATGTTCGGGTTCCAACGCCGGGGTGTCCGGTGATGGGAGTGAGACACCCTCATCCCGAACCCGGGTCCCTTGCCGCAGATATCGCACACCGCTGCCATGGCGAAGGGATGGTAGCAGTCGGTCTGGGGCCCGCCCATCAACGGGGCAAGGGGGGAGCCGGTCGGCGGCGAGTCCGCCGAAGGATGAACAGAGCGAGGGCGACGGCGGCCAGGCCTGCCGCCCCGATCGCGATGGGCGCTGCAGGGCTCGAGCCGGTGGGCGCCAGGGCGAGGGCTGACCGAGAGGGGGATGGAGTCGTGGGCGACGGGGTGGGGGAGGGCGACACCCCCGCGACCCGCACCTTTCGGGTTCTGCTTCCAGCGATGTCGATGCCGTTGGTGAGCTCCAGCTGGAGCCGGTAGGTCCCCGACGGGATGTCGGGAACCGTTCCGGTTACGTCCGCCGTCCCGGCCTGGACCGTCGTCCCCGGTTGCATCTCGAGATCCATTCCTGGCGTCTGCAGGACCAGGTGGGCCACCGACAGCTCAGGCACCGAGGCCGAGACCGTCACCGTCTGGCCCGACCGCATCTTCGAGGGGGCGGTCACGATCCGCCCGGCCGTGATGAAGCTCGGCGGAGCCGTGCCGTGACGGATGCGTAGCTTCTTCCCGCCGATCACCAGCCAGGGTTCGGGGGGGACGTTCGTGCGGTCCACGCTGACCTCGCCGGTTGGCTGGACGGTCACCGATGTGAGCCCCGCCGCGATGCCGATCCGGATCTCCGACAGCTCGGGGTATTCGACGGGGCGGAGGCCGCCGTAGTAGGCGGCCAGGATGTCCTGGTACGACAGCCCACGCAGGGCTTTTCCGTACGCGCCCCACTGCACCATTCCGACCCCGTGCCCCCAGCCCCGGCCAGTCAGGACGACCGCCGCACCGACCTTCGACGTCGAGAACCACTTGGAGGGGACGGTCTGGGGGAGTCGGACCCCGCTCGCCGTGAACGTCGGGTATCTGGCGGGGTCGAGACAGTGGGCCCAGGCGTTCAGGGAGCTTCGGAAGTCGGTCACCGTGAGCGTCGTCGAGGCGGCGCCGCCCTTCACGACCACGTTCCCGCCGGACTGGGTCACGGAGGTGACGGACCCGCTTCCCCAGTGGCCGGCCGCGCGGAGGAACCGCGCCACGTCGGCGAACGGAAGCGTCACCGACCAGTGAGAGAGCGGAGACGCTCCGTCGTCGTGCTCCTTGACTGGGCGCAGATAGGGCAGCGGGGCCGAGCCGAAGACCTTGTCGTTGCCGACCGTGGTCCCTTTCGACGTGGAGAAGTACACCGTGTCGGCCGGCCGGCCGTTGTACAGGAGCACCTGACTGGTCGTCGCGTCGACCGCTTTCACCCATCGGTCGCCGTACGGCCCGTCGCTGACGCCCAATCCTCGATAGACCTGGCACGCATCAGTGGCGCACAGCTGGTAGCCGAGGCGCGACCCGGTCGGGTCTGGGTACGCCAAGTTGGCGAGGGCGTAGGACCTGGCCGCCACGACCTGCGCCTCGAGCGCCGCCAGGGGCCACGTGCGGGGGACCTCGGCGATCCCCTTCAGATAGTCCTCGAATGTCAGCACGCCGATCACGAACAACTTGCCGTCCGTGTCCATGCCGATCTCGATGGTGCCCGGATAGCGCGCGTGCAGGATCGGCTGGATCGGCGCGACGCAGGATGAAGACACTTTGGGATAGGTCCCGTGCAGGAGGATGCTCGAACCGGGGGTCGCGACGAAACGAACCCTCGGAAGCTCCGACGCGATGGCCTTCGGTGGACGGAACGGCAGGCCGTGCCCATTGCCCACTGCGGCGACGAGGTTCGCGCCGGTGGCGAGCCCCAATGCGAGACAGAGAAAGAGCAAGGGCCGGGGTCGCATTCATTTCACCCTAGCAGCAGGTTTCGGGTCGGCAAGGCACTCATTGCGGGCCAGATTCGACCCGAGACTGGACCTCTTCCTCCATCCTCCACCTGGCCCTCGGCCCGGTGACCCATCGGCCGGGGTTCGGCTGGCCCGAAGGGCTTCAGCCGCGGTCCGGGAGTGCCGAAGGAAACGCTGAGAGCCAGTTTTCATGCCGCCCGGAGGCGCCCTCCGGCCGGCGAGGAGGTTTCGATGACCGAGCAGCCGCCGAAGCTCCCCCGCAAGCCGTTCGGATACGACCCCACGGTGGTCGACCAGCTCATGGCCGACCGCGACTCGATGCTCGCGGTGGCGGAACGCCGGGTGCGGGAGGCAGAGGGCAAGGCGGCTCGCTTGGAGGAGCAGCTTGCCGCGAAGGAGCACGCGCTCAAGGACGCCAGGGATAAGCAGTCGGTGGCCCCCACTCCGGTGGAACCCAGCCCGCAGCGGGAGCGCCTTCCGGAAGAGCCCCCCCTGACGTCGCCCCCTCTGACGTCCCGGTTCATGACCGAGGAGCTGTCCAAGATCATCGAGGCGGCCGAGGAGTCGACCAGTCAGATCCTGGAGCGAGCCCGCGCCAGCACCCGCGACCAGATCGTCGAGGCCCACCGCCTGTGGGAGGAGGTCCAGGCCGAGGTGACCCGTCTGAACACCTGGCGCGAGGGGGCGGCGTCGGTGGTCCGTTCGGTGCAGGCCGCCGTGGAGAACGCCCGGGCGGAGATCGAAGGGCTGCCCGACCGGATCCAGAACGCCCTGGCCCCCGCCGTGGAGGCCA
>VAYC01000163.1 GCA_005885025.1 Actinomycetota bacterium
GTCATCCCCCTGGCCGCCCTGGTGACCCCGAACCTGCACGAGGCCTCGAGCCTGGCGGGATTCGACGTGACCTCCCGCCGGGACATGCAGGAGGCAGCCACCGCCATCCTGGACCTGGGCGCGGGCGCCGTCCTGGTCAAGGGCGGTCACCTCGAGGGTGACGCGGACGATCTGTTGGCCGAACGCCGCGGTGGCCTGGAATGGATCCGGGGAGAGCGGATCGACACGCGCCACACCCACGGGACCGGGTGCGTGCTGTCGGCGGCCATCGCCGCTCACCTCGCTCGGGGCGCCCCTCTCGCTGTGGCTGTCCGCGCCGGCAAGGAGTTCG
>VAYC01000165.1:0-792 GCA_005885025.1 Actinomycetota bacterium
AACTCCCCCTCTCCGTTCGACGGCGCTACCTCCGGGATGGACCGCCTCTTCCGAAACATCGTCTCCCCGCGTTCTGTTCAACGGGCACGAATGGCCAGCATCAGCAATACGACCACAGCGAAGACCGGGGGCCTCATGGCCTGATCGTAGCGTGCGCCCTCCCGCCACGACTCGCAATGTAACGATCTGAATCATCAGAAAATAGGTAAAGGACAAGATGGTTGGGCGCCGTGAGACGCAGACGATCGCGGCACGCGTCCTGAGTGTGATGGCTCCAGCCGGAACCGATCGAGTGAGCGAGGGGTCCTGACTGCGTGGGCGGTTCCGTGCTCGCTGGAGGCGTTGTGGAGGCCGAGAGCTCTACGTCCGGCATCTGGCTTCGGCGCGGCGCTTGGCTTACCTGGTCACCGGGGACCGGGCGCTCGCCGAGGACCTCGTGCAGGACGCCTTCCTTCGGATGTTTGGCAGATTCCAGGACCTTCGTGATCCCGGGGCGTTCGAGGCCTACCTGCGGCGAACCGTCGTCAACCTCTCCAGGAAGCACTTCAGGCGTCGGAAGGTCGAGCGCGCCTATGTGCAGCAACATGGCGGCTCGGTGAGCGTCCAGGCCCCGGACCGGGACGTCGCCGGCGAGCAAGCGCTCCGCCGCGCCCTCCTGGCGCTGCCCCTGAGACAGCGCACGGCCATCGTCCTGCGCTTCTACGAGGACCTCTCTGAGCGACAGACGGCCGACGTGCTCCGGTGCCGTCCGGGGACGGTCAAGTCCCTGGTGTCCAGGGGGATGGAGGCGCT
>VAYC01000165.1:859-5264 GCA_005885025.1 Actinomycetota bacterium
CGCCCTGCGAGACCTCGCCGACGAGACCGACCGCTCGTCGGGCCCGGGCCACATGCCGAAGCCCTTCCGGCGTCGCGTGCTGCGCCGCCGGGCTGGGACCGCCACGGTGGCAGCCCTGGCCACCGGCGCGGTCATCGCGGCCGCAGTGGTTGGGGTTCAGTGGCTCGGCCGCGGAACCACGGCCCAGCCGGCGAATCACCCGACCACCGCGCCCCACGTGAATGGAGCCTTCGCCATTGCCAGACACGACGGCATCTACGAAGTGCAGCCGGACGGCTCGGGCCTGCGGAAGGTCACGGATTGTCCGCTGCCCGACTGCGATGGCACACACAGTCCGGCGTGGTCCCCGGATGGATCGAAGATCGTCTTCGCGGCTCTGCCGAAGGAAGGCGGCGCCGGCGAAGGCCTGTTTGTGATCGGCGCGGACGGCTCCGGCCTGGCTCGGCTGACCGATTGCGCGCCGCCCGGCTGCGGCGAGGACTGGGATCCCGCGTGGTCCCCCGACGGATCGAAGATCGTCTTCACCCGATTGGGGAAGGGACCCCTGGACCAGGCAACGATCGAGCTGTACGTCGTCAACGCCGACGGCTCGGGGCTCGGACGCTTGGCCGATCTCCCAGGGTACGCGGAGACCCCGGCCTGGTCGCCGGATGGTGGGAGGATCGCCTTCGATCTGCAGGACGAGAACGGCCAGCGCATCGAGGTGATCCGGGCCGATGGTTCCCATCGCTCGGTGATCTTCCAGGAGCCTCCCGGCAGCGGGCCCGGGGCGCCGGCCTGGTCTCCCGACGGCTCAAGGATCGCGTTCGTGATGGCCGGCGCAGAGGGGAACCCGGACATCTTCGTCATGGATGCCGACGGGTCCCACGTCACCCGGTTGACAACGGATCCCTCACCCGACGTGGATCCGATCTGGTCGCCTGATGGCTCCAAGATTGCGTTCGTCAGGACGGGCTCGGGCGGGAAGCTCTTCGTCATGGATGCGGACGGTGGAAATCCTCGGCTTGTGGTGGAGGACGTCCTCGGTATGTCCTGGCAGGCCCTGCCCGAGCGCTGAACTCGCCCCTCGTCCTACTTGTATGCCGAAAGGGCCGGGATGTCCCGGCCCTTTCGTTCAACTCAACCCTGAGGAGAGCTAGCAGGGTCCGCCACGAATGCCGCCGGCGCAGTCTGGCTCCGACGAACCCGGGCCGTCGCGTGAGCCCAGGCGAACGGGCTGCTGCGAGGTCGACCCGGCCCCGCCGGCGGTCGGCACGTCGGTTCCCGCCAACTCGGGGATCCGGGGCCCGGCCGGAATAGCAACGGGTTGCGGCGGAAGGAACGGGGTGACCGCTGCAGGCGCGGGAGCGGTGCGGGTCACCGCCGGGCTCCGCTCCAAGGAGCTGCTTCGGAGCATAAGGTACGAACCCACGCCGGCCACGATCACTGCCAGTGCGATGGTGGCAACGACCCACGGCATCCACGGCCGCTTGTTCACCCTGACTGGAAGCGTTTCAATCCTTGCGCTCATCTCTCCCACCTCCTAGCCGCACAGTAGGAGACAGGGGTGATTTGGTCGGTGCCCCTCAATACCTTTTGGGTGTGCCCCTTAGCAGTCCGGTTCGGTACCGCCCGTCACCGAGGTGTTCAAGCCTGTTTCGGATTAGTGAGCCTGAGACGCATGAACCCGCTCGTTGACCAGCGGGCTTCACTTGGTGGGCGCTAGAGGATTTGAACCTCTGACCTCTTCCGTGTCAAGGAAGCGCTCTCCCCCTGAGCTAAGCGCCCGGAGCACTTCATTGTAGGGGCAGGCAGGGTGAAGCTCAGAACTCCCAGGCGCAGTTCTCGCACAGGAACAGGCTGGCGGTCACGTTCAGGCTGTGGCCGCCGCAGCGTGGGCAGCGCCGGCAGGTGCCGGCCACCGCGCAGTCGATTGGATCGCTGGTCTCTCCGGGCTGGTCCCAGGTCGTGGACCCCTCTGCCGGACGCGGCAACTGGACCGACAGCAGATACAGGCCCTCTCCCCCCGAGACGAACCCATGCGGGTGGGCGGCTCCCCGCCCGATCATGAGACCGGTCTTGAGCGGGATGGGGTTCTCGGCGAGCAGCGCCCTCCCGCCGCCCTTCAGCACGATCACCCATTCCTCGGAATCGGGGTGCGTGTGGGCGAACGCCACCTGGTCGGCGCCGAACCCCTGCAGCGACAGGTAGTAACCGGGACCCTGGGCGATGGGGACCCTGCGGAAGCCGGACGGGCAAATGGCGACCAACTCCTCGGGAGAGGAACGGAAGACGCCCAGGTTGTCGAGGACCTCGGACAGGTCCCCGATCTTCCGCTCGATCACGGGCCACATCAAAGCAACGCCGCCCTGGAGGTGCAACCGCAAGCGTGGGTAGGTGCGGAGCGTGGAGGCGATCACCGCTCGATCAGCTCGAGCGGGGGGGGTCACCTCAGAGCGCTCGCCTGAGGAACGGGTAGCGAACCGGCTGATGGATGTAGCAATACACCGAGGAGTTGTAGACGGAGAGGGGGGTTTCGCACCGGCGACACGTCCGCCCGGCGTCGAAGCGGCGAGGCGGCTTGCCATCGCCTTGCGGGCGTCGGGTTCGGAGTGGGAAGCCTGGCATGAAGAGAGGTCAAGTGTCCGGTAGCGTGGTTGACCCGTCTACGGACCCCTGGCCTATTTGGGGTTAGGTCGAAAGGCTTGGAGCTCTCGGTCGGAGGTCGGGGAGGGCCGGATCGGCGGTGGAGGCGGGGAGCGGAATTGAACCGCTGTAAGAGGTTTTGCAGACCTCTGCCTAACCACTCGGCCACCCCGCCGGGGTGCGTTCAGAGCACCGGAGAGTCTAGCGTGACCTCGAATAGCGGCACCCAGGATGTGCCAAAGTGAGCGACGGGATCCGGCGGAAGGGGGAATCATGGGTCGCCGAGCGCTCGGGGTAGCTTTCGCCGCCTTCGCACCATTGCTGTTGGTAGCCAACGGATCCGCCGGGTCATCCGAACCCGCACCTCCCCATATCGCTCCCGACCATGGGTTGACGGCCTCCATCGAGCGCCTCCGGGGTGGCGGGATCGTGGCTGCCGTAGAGCGGCTCAGGGTGGCCGGGCCGGCCGGATGGACCGCCCCTCAGGACCAGGTACTCAACTTCCAAGTCCTCGGCCACAGCGATCTCGGCGGCGGAGGCTTCAACGCCGACGTCTGGCTGCACGGGACGACCGCATTCGTGGGCGTGTGGGGTCGGGATCCCGTCGAGGGAATACCCTGCCCCGCCACCGGGGTGAAGGTCGTCGACATCGCCGATCCGACCACCCCGGTGCTGGTGAGCGTCCTGCAGAACCCCGAGCTCACCACGGCCGAGGACGTGGTCGTTCGCACCGTGGCCACGCCCTACTTCACCGGGGACCTGGCGGTCGTCGGCATCCAGTCGTGTGGCGGGTACCGCGATGTGTTCCGCGGGCTCCAGTTCTACGACGTGACGAACCCGGCCGCTCCGGTCCAGCTCGGACAGTGGGAAGTGGTCCGGCCGACCATGGGGTGCCATGAGGTCGATCTGGTGCAGACGCCGGCAGGGCGAGTGCTGGCGGCATGCTCGACTCCCTTCGCCGAGCAGTACGACGCCGGTGAACCTCTGGCGATCATCGACGCAACCAATCCCCTGGCACCCGTCAAGGTCAGCACGTTCACCGACACTCTCCAGATCGGCGTGGGCTGCTACTCCCTCTCGTTCGCCCACAGCCCACGGTTCGCACAGAACGGCCGCAGACTGTACGTCTCCTACTGGGATGCCGGGACCATCGAGCTCGACATCTCGAACCCGGCCAACCCCATCTTCGTCAACCGGACGCAGCTCCTCCTGGACGAGGACCGCGACAACCACTCCATGACCGAAGTCGGCGGGCGATGGATGATCATCAACCCCGAGGACTTCTCGCCCAACGTCTGCGGGCCGTCCTCCGGCGGATGGGGCGAGGCCTGGCTGTACCAGCGCCGCAACGGTCAGACGAGGTTCCGGGGCACGTTCGCAACCCCAAACTCACAGTCCACCCGAACCGACGGCATCTACACCGTCCACAACACGGAGGTCTGGGGAACCAACCAGGCCTTCTCGTCCTGGTACACGGACGGGATCCGCTGGTGGCAGTTCTCCAAGACCGGCCAGACCCGGGAACATGGGTACTTCCTCCCGCCCGCCGTCCCGGATCCGAACGGCTACTGGCCGACCGAGGTGCTCATCTGGGGAGTGGCTATCTCGCCCGACCTCGATCTCGTCTTGGCGAGCGACATCAACGGCGGCCTGTACATCCTGCGCCCGATCGGTCTCTAGCCGGCCCGGCGGCCCTTGAGGACCTCGAGGTACTCGTCCAGCCGGTCGTAGCTCTCAGCGGCACCGGACTCCATTCCCGATTGGAGCATGCCGTCGCGGT
>VAYC01000166.1:0-506 GCA_005885025.1 Actinomycetota bacterium
GTTCGCCCGCATTCGAGCCGTTGCCGTTTCGATCTCGGTGTGCCGAGCGCTCCCTCGCCGGATCGACCATCGCGGCCTCCATGTCTCGAACCTGGCGCTCCTGCGCGCGGCGATCCGGTCCCTCGACACCAGGCCTGACTTCGTGCTGACCGATGGGTTCGCGCTCCGCGGGTTCCGCGTGCCGCAGCTGTCCATCAAGAAGGGCGACGTCGTGACCGCCTCCGTGGCTGCCGCATCGGTCATCGCCAAGGTCACCCGGGACCGGATGATGGAGCGATACCATCGGCGGTTTCCCCAGTACGGCTTTGATCATCACCGCGGCTACGGCACGCCGTCGCATCGCGCCGCCATCGCACGGTACGGCCCATGCCCCATCCACCGGATGTCGTTCAAGGGGATGACCTTGTACGCCGAGGATCGAGCGACCTACGAGCGACTGTACGCACGGGGCGGTCCGGGCCCAGTGCGGCAGCGCGAGGAAGAGCCGTGAGCGAAGAAGACATCGA
>VAYC01000166.1:607-5947 GCA_005885025.1 Actinomycetota bacterium
AACGCCGGTTCTATCTCGCCAACCATGTCGACGTTGCCAAGCACGAAGGGCCCGGCGGTCCCTGGTTCGAGGTCGAGCTCACCGACGCCTGGGTGTGGGACATGTACCGGCCTGCCCGGTTCGTCAGCCGGGTGCAGGTTGTGACGATCCACGACGTGAACGTCGAGGACCTCGCGCACAAGGACATTCGTCCCGACGAGGTGGCCGGAAGCGAAGGGATTTCGTAACAGCGCGAAGTTGCGGTACCTCTTGTGTCGGTGGGTGCACACACACTCGGGTGCATGGAACAGAGATCGGCTCGGGGACACCTTGGTCGTTTCGGTGAGGACGCCGCCATCGATCACTATCGGCGCCAGGGCTATCGCTTGCTCGCGCGAAACTGGACGTGTTCCCTGGGCGAGCTCGATCTCGTCCTCCAGCGGGGTGGCCTCCTGGTGTTCTGCGAGGTCAAGGCGCGATCGGGGAGCGCGTTCGGAGGTCCCTACGAGGCCGTGACCTGGAGGAAGCAGCGCAAGCTGCGGGCTCTGGCGGAGGCGTTCTTGATCGCCTCCCGGCCGCACCCGGACGCTGTTCGCTTCGACGTTGCCAGCGTGACGCTGAAGCCAGGAGGTACGACCAGCGTCTTCGTGTTCGAGTCGGCATTCTGAAACGGGTCGAGGTCTGCCGGTGTCGCTTCGCCGGTGCGTCCGCGCAGGTCGGGGGCAGTGACCACATGGCGTGTCGGTGCCAGCCCCTACGGTTTCGCGGGTGTACGGCCGGGTCTTCGCGGTAGCTGTGGTGGGAATTCAGGGCCGTCTCATCACGGTGGAGGCGCATGTAGGGCGGGGGTTGCCCGCCCTCACCCTAGCCGGGCTTCCCGGCGTCGCCATCCAGGATGCCCGCGAGCGGGTTCGTCCGGCCGTGGAGAGCTCCGGCCTGACGTGGCCGCTCCGCAGAGTTGTCGTCAACCTGTCGCCCGCGGGGATCCGCAAGGAAGGGCCGGGGTTCGATCTCCCGATCGCTCTCGGTGTGCTGGCGGCATCGGCTCAGGTCCCGGCGACGCTGCTCGGGTCCTATGCCTTCGCCGGGGAGCTGTCGCTCAAGGGCGAGCTGGTGGCGACGGCAGGGATCTTGCCTGTGGCCATGGCAGCAGCGGCCGGGCGGCTCAAGGGGGTCGTCGTCCCGGAGGGCAATGCCGCCGAGGCGGCGCTCGTCGAGGGGCTCGACGTTGTGGCCGCGCCTTCACTGGCCGCCGTTGCCGGCTTCCTGCGCCGTTCGTGGTCGCCGTCCGCCGAGCGACCGCCGCCTCGGCCCGAGCCCCAGCCTTCCCGCGACGTCGACCTGGCGGAGGTTCGGGGTCAGGGGATGGCCAGACGCGCTCTGGAGATCGCGGCCGCCGGCGGCCACAACCTGTTGATGGTCGGACCTCCCGGCGCCGGCAAGACGATGCTCGCCCGCAGACTGCCAACCATCCTGCCGGCCATGACTCGACAGGAGGCGTTGGAAGTGACCCGGCTCCATTCGGTGGCCGGGCTCCTGTCCGGAGGGCTCGTGGCGGTCCGTCCGTTTCGATCCCCGCATCACTCGATCTCGGCCCCGGGGCTGCTGGGCGGCGGTTCGGGGTTCCTGCGACCGGGAGAGGCTTCGCTCGCCCACCACGGTGTCCTGTTCCTCGATGAGCTGAACGAATTCCGACGGGACGCCCTGGAAGGACTGCGCCAGCCGCTGGAGGACGGGCGGGTGATCGTGGCCCGGGCCTCGGGCGCGGTGGAGTTCCCCGCCCGCTTCGCCCTGGTCGCCGCGTCGAACCCATGTCCCTGCGGATTCGAAGGGGATCCTCAGCGGATGTGCCGGTGCCTCCCCAATCGCGTCCTCGCCTACCGACAACGACTGTCGGGACCGCTGCTCGATCGGATCGACCTCCATCTCGCGATGCCGAGGCTGTCTCGAGCCGAGCTGCTCGGAACCGAACCCGGCGAGCCCTCCGCCGCGGTGCGATCCCGGGTCGAACACGCGCGGGCGAGGCAACGATCGAGCCTGTCCGGAACGCCGTGGACCTGCAATGCCCAGATGCCTGGGGCGCTTGCCCGCCAGCACGCGCGCCTGACCGACGCCGCGGAAGCCGTCCTTTCCCTGGCCGTGGAGAGCCTCCTGCTGTCTGGCCGTGGGTTCGACCGCGCGCTCAAAGTAGCCAGGACGATCGCTGACCTGGCGGGAGAGGAGCGCATCCAGGTCGAGCACATGCAGGAGGCCCTGAGCTACCGAGCGGTTCCCTCCTCCGAGGAGCTGGACCATACGGGATGAGCGCCCCGGCGGAGACCTCGGACGGCGACCGGCGGCTTCGGCGGCCCTCCGATCTGCGCAAGGAAGGCACTCCCCACCGGGGCCGCCCGCACAGGCCGGACGAACCCCCCTTGTCGTGGCCTGAGCGCTTCGTCGAGTCGGAGGGAGATCGGGCGGCGCTGATCATCCTGCTGCATCTTGCCTCGCTGACCCCGCGCCGGCTACTGCAGCTGGCCCAGCAAAACCGAACGGCAGCCTCGTGTTTGGACGCGGTGGCTCACGGCGCCGCGGCCAGCGATTCGGACAGGACGCTGGCAGAAGCGATCCGGCCCGACGAAGTGAGGTCCCAGTCGCGGGAGCTCGGGGCGCGATTGGTCGCGGTGGGGGATCCCGAATATCCGCCGGAGCTGCTCGACCTGTTCGATCCGCCGGCCGGCCTCTTCGTCCGGGGTCGGCCGCTCGGAGAGTTGACGCCCAGGGTGGCCATGGTCGGAGCCAGGAATTGTTCGCCGTCGGGTCGTGAGGTGGCGACCGTGCTGGCTCGAGCCCTTGCCCACGCAGGGGTCTGCGTGGTCAGCGGGGGCGCTCGAGGAATCGATGCGGCCGCCCATCGGGGCGCCCTCCGGGCTGGGGGCCACACGATCTCGGTCATGGGATGCGGGATCGACATCCTGTACCCGGGTCAGAACCGCGCGCTCCTGCAAGAGATCGTCGCCTCCGGCGCGGTCGTCAGCGAATACCCGGCCGGCACCCCGGCCGAGCCCTTCCGGTTCCCGGCGCGAAACCGGATCGTGGCCGCGCTGTCGAGGGCGGTGGTAGTCGTAGAGGGCGCCGCGGGAAGCGGCTCGATGATCACCGCCGACCACGCGCTGGATGTGGGGCGAGACGTCCTTGCGGTGCCCGGCGCTGTCACCAACCCACTGGCCGCGGTCCCGCTGGCCCTCATCCGTGATGGCGCCACTCTCGTTCGCGGCCCGCGAGACCTGCTCGGGGAGTTGGGGCTTGCCGTGACGGTCCCGGAGGGGCACCGGGGAGGGGCGTCGGAGGGAGCCGAAGGAGGCGGTCCGGGTTCGATCTCGGCTGGCGAACGGGCCGTGTGGGAGACCCTGACGGTGGCCATGGCCCCCGATTCTCTGGCCGGGGCGGCGGGGCTGCCCCTGCCCGAGGTGATGTCTGCCCTGGTGGGGCTGGAGCTTCGGGGCAAGGTGCGGCAAATCGGGGGCAGATACGAGCGACGACTGGAGGGAAGCCCTTGAACTGCCGAAACGTTGTGCTACAAGTCGGGCGGGCTTTCGACAGATGGGAGGACCGCGACGGATTCGACCGGAGAGGGGTTGGCGCCCGGAGACCTCGGGGCGATCGACGCGTTCGTGGACCACCTGCTCCTGGAGCGACGGCTCTCCACGCACACGGCGCAGGCCTACCGGACCGATGTCGCGTCGCTCGGGGTGTTCCTCGGACGCGCCGGCCGAAGCCTGTTCGAGGCCGACTACCGGGTGCTCCGGCGCTGGCTTGCCCACCTCGGAACGCGTGGGTACGCGCGGACCAGCGTGGCCCGGAAGGCCGCGGCGATCGGCACGTTCTACGTGTGGGCCACCCGCCGGGGGATGGTCGAGGCGAATCCCGCAGCTCTGCTCTCCCGCCCGGCGAGGGCATCACGGCTCCCCGGGGTCCTGAAGGTAGCCGAGGCGGAGCAACTGGCCACAGCCCCAACCCCGGCCAACGCCGTGGGTCTGCGCGACCGGGCCATGCTCGAGCTGCTGTACGGCTCGGGGTTGCGGGTAGCCGAGGCGTGCGGACTGGACCTCGACGACCTGGACATCGAAGGCCAGCGGGTCCGGGTGATGGGCAAAGGCCGAAAAGAGCGGGTCGTCCCGATGGGGGACTTCGCGGCCCAGGCGCTCGCGCAGTACCTTGAAGCCGGGAGGGGGGCGTTCCTGCCCCGCGCCGAGTCGCGCCCTAGCGAGGAGGATGCCCTGTTTTTCAACCGGAGGAAGAAGCGCATGACCCCCAGAGACACCAGGGCCATGGTGGAGCGCTACGCCCGCGTCACTTTGTCCGGCCGGGGCGTGAGCCCTCATACCCTGCGTCACTCCTTCGCCACCCACCTGCTCGAAGCGGGGGCCGACATTCGCGCCGTCCAAGAGCTGCTCGGGCATGCCAGCCTGGCCACCACCCAGCGATACACTCACGTGTCAAGAACCCGGTTGTTCGACGCCTACCGATCCAGCCATCCGAGGGCCTGATGCCGTCCACCCGATCCGCAGCGAAAGCCAAGGCCGCCGCGCAGGCGGTCAAGGCGAAGGTTCCTGTCACCTTGGAAGGGATCTGGGTGAGCTACAAGGAGGACGGGTCACCGGAAGCTCGCGAGAAGCTCATCGTCCACTACGCGCCCCTCGTGAAGTACGTGGCCAGCCGCGTGGCGACGGGACTACCCGCCAACGTCGAGCAAGCCGATCTCGTGTCATACGGCATCTTCGGGCTGATCGACGCCCTGGCGAAGTTCGACCCGTCGCGAGAGATCAAGTTCGAGACGTACGCCATCCCCCGGATCCGCGGGGCCATCATCGACGAGCTGAGGTCGCTCGACTGGGTGCCACGGTCCGTGCGGTTCAAGGCGAGAGAGGTGGAGAAGGCGCACTCAGAGCTCGAGGCGCGGCTGAAGCGGGCGCCGGCCGACGCCGAGATCGCCGAGCACCTCGGGGTGAGCCTCCAGGAGCTCCACGACATCGTGACGCAGATCTCCTTCGTCACCGTGACGGCGCTGGAGGAGGTCGTCTCGGCCGGTCCGGACCGGGGCGAATCGATGTCGCTCCTGGACACGCTGGCCGACCTGGCGACCACCGATCCGGCCGCCGGCCTGGAGGGAAACGAAACCCGGCTGATGCTGTCCTCGGCCATCAACTCGCTGTCCGAACGAGAGAAGATCGTCATCACCCTGTATTACTTCGAGGGGCTCACGCTGGCCGAGATCGGCGACGTCCTGGGCGTAACCGAATCGCGCGTCTGCCAGATCCACACCAAGGCCGTAGGCCTTCTCCGGAACAACCTCCGGGATCAGGATTCCAACTAGCCCGG
>VAYC01000171.1 GCA_005885025.1 Actinomycetota bacterium
ACATCTTCCAGTCGCCTGACCTCGGCATGCTCTTCAACTTCTCGTTGAACCTGAAGGGCGTCGCGATCGGGACGGCCATCGCCCTCGTCGTGTCCGTCATGTTGTCCGACTTCTTCGACACGATGGGTACGGTCGTTGGGATCGCGGGCGAGGCCGGGCTTCTCGACAGGGACGGCAAGCTCCCGGGCATCCAGCGTGTCCTGCTCGTGGACTCCCTGGCGGCAGCGGCCGGGGGAGTTGCCTCCGCCTCTTCGAACACGACCTACATCGAGAGCGCGGCGGGCGTGTCCGAAGGCGGTCGGACCGGCCTCACCTCGGTGGTGGTGGCGATCCTGTTCTTCGGCACGCTGTTCCTCGGCTCACTGGCCGGGACGATGCCCACCGAGGCCACGGCGCCGGTCCTGCTGATCGTGGGCTACTTCATGATGGTCCTGGTCAGGGACATCAACTGGGCCAGTCCCGAGATCGGGATCCCGGCCCTCCTGATCATCCTGGTCCAACCCCTGACGTTCAGCATCACGAACGGCGTCGGGGCCGGATTCATCGCGTATCGCCTACACGGTCATCCAGATCCTCAACGGGAACGGGCTCCGCGACCTGGCCTTCACCGCCAACGCCGTCGGCAGGAGCGACTGGAACGCGCTGAAGACTCGGGCGTGGAAGCTCCACCCGCTGATGGTGGTCGTGTCGGCCGTCTTCGGCTGGTACTTCTGGAAGGGGCTCCTGCCCTAGCCAGCGGGAATCCACGAAGCACGAAGGGGGCGCCTGCGGGCGCCCCCTTCGTTTACTGTCTGCGCCAGCGATGCCGACACTCGGGCTGGAGCGAGAAGTCGTGGGCCGCGACGTCTATGACCGGACGGTGGACCGGTTCCGCGACTCGGGGATCCTGCTGCCGACCTTTTCCGAGCTGGCGAACCCCGCCGCGATCCCGATCGCGATCCAGGAGCGGCTGCGGACGGTCGATCCCGACGTAGCCGACCCCCTCAACCTGTTCCGGGTCAACTGGTTCAACGGGTCCGGCCGTAGGGCACGCGTCCAGATTCCCGAGCACCTCGTCCTCCCCGAGGAGCTGACGGGCGTTCCCGCTCGCATCGTGGTCCTCTTGGGCGATCGCTTCCCGATGATCGGCGCCCACAAGGTCCTGGCCGCGTACGGTTGCCTCGCGCCTCGCGTGGTCACCGGACAGTTCGACCCCGGCGCTCACAAGGCGGTCTGGCCTTCGACCGGGAACTACTGCCGGGGCGGCGTGGCCATCTCTCGGATCATGGGGTGCCGCGGGGTGGCGGTCCTGCCCGAGGGCATGAGCCGGGAGCGGTTCGAGTGGCTCGAGCGGTGGGTCGCCGACCCCGCCGACATCATGCGAACGCCCGGCACCGAGAGCAACGTCAAGGAGATCTACGACCGGTGCGCCGAGCTCGCCGCCGACCCGCACAACGTGATCTTTAACCAATTCTCCGAATTCGGGAACCACCTGATCCACTACCTGTGTACGGGCCGCGCGGTGGACTCGGTCGTCGAGTCGCTTCGTGCGCAGGAGCCGGGGCTTCGCTTGCGGGCGTTCGTCTCGGCCACGGGCTCTGCGGGGACGCTAGGGGCCGGCGACTTCCTGAAGGAGCGGCACGGATCGATGAACGTCGCGGTGGAGGCCCTGGAGTGCCCGACCATGCTCTACAACGGCTACGGCGAGCACAACATCCAGGGGATCGGGGACAAGCACATCCCCCTGATCCACAACGTCACGAATACGGATGTGGTCACCGCCGTGTCCGACCGGGGCACCGACCGCCTCGGGGTCCTGTTCAACACCTCGGAAGGGCGGCGCCACCTTGCTTCACGGCAGGTTCCCAATGGAACGATCGAAGCGCTGTCGTCGTTTGGACTTTCCTCCATCTGCAACGTCGTGGCTTCGATCAAGGTCGCGAAGCGCTTCGGATTCGGACCGGACGATGTTCTGGCGACTGTCGCCACCGACGGCTTCGCGATGTACGGATCGGAGCGTGACAAGGCCCTCGCCCGACACTACCCGGCAGGGTTCGACGAGGCTGCCGCGGAGAGGGCGTTCGCCCGATACATCCTCGAGGCGACGGACGACCATCTTCTGGAGCTCTCCGAACTCGACCGAGATCGGATCTTCAACCTCGGGTACTTCACCTGGGTGGAGCAGCAGGGCGTCGCCCTCGAGGACTTCGAGAGGCGGCGGTCGCAGTCCTTCTGGCGCGATCTGCGGGATCTGATCCCGGTGTGGGACGGCATGATCGAGGAGTTCAACGAGCGCACGGGCATGTCCACCCACCGCTGACGGTCGTTCGAATGCTCCTGATCAAGGGCGGGACGCTGGTCGACGAAGCCGGGATCCGGGCGGGCGACGTGCTGATCGAGGGCGAACGCATCGCCGCCGTGGGCCCGGAGATCCACGCCTCAGGCGCGGGCGTCATCGACGCCGGCGGCGCGCTGGTGATCCCGGGCGGGATCGACGTCCACACCCACTTCGATCTCCCGGTCGGGGCCGTCCGCTCGGCGGACGACTTCGAGAGCGGCACGGTGGCGGCGGCGTGCGGAGGTACGACGTGCGTGCTGGACTTCGCCGGTGCGGGGCGAGAGGGTCCGGAGCAAGCGCTTCTGGAATGGCACGCCAAGGCCCGAGGCCGGGCTGCCGTCGATTACGGGTTCCACCTGACCGTAACCTCCGTGCCCGATCGTCCGGACGAGGCGGAAGCGCTCTTCAGATGGTTGCTCGAGCAGGGCGTGGCCAGTGTGAAGCTCTACCTGGCCTACCCGGAGCGCCTGATGGTCGACGACGCGACGCTCGCCCGGGCCCTCGCAGCCGCCGCTCAGACCGGAGTGCTGGTGTGCGTCCACGCCGAGGGCGGGAAGGCCATCGATCGGCTGACCGCGGACGTGCTGGCTTCCCGGCGCACACAACCGGATGCGCTCCCCTCCGCGCGTCCACCCGAGGTCGAAGCCGAAGCGGTTCGGCGGGCCGCCGGCCTTGCCGCTCAGGCCGGAGCTCCCCTCTACGTCGTCCACCTGTCCAGCGCGGCCGGGCTGGAAGCGGTTCGCGGCGCGCAACGGGCCGGCATCCGGGCGCTTGCCGAGACCTGCCCGCAGTATCTGTTCCTCACCTCGGAGAGACTGTCCGGCCCCCCGGACGTGTCGGCGAACTTCGTGTGCGCGCCGCCGCTGCGGACGAAAGCGGACGCGGACGCGCTCTGGGCCGGCCTGGCCGACGGGACGGTGGACGTAGTGGCGACGGACCACTGCCCGTTCACGACCGCCGACCGCGCGCGGGGCGTACTGGGCGGCGATCGATGGTCCACGTTCGCCCAGATCCCAGGCGGCCTCCCCGGCGTTGAGACTCGTCTCTCCCTCCTCTATCAAGGCGTGCGGCAGGAACGCCTGTCGCCGGCGCGGTGGGTCGAGCTCAGCTCCGGGGCGCCGGCAAGGCTGTTCGGGCTGGCGCACCGAAAGGGGCGGCTCGCCGAAGGACTCGACGCCGACGTGGTGGTATTCGATCCGCTGGCACGACGCCGGTTGGATGCCGGTGCCCTCCACATGCGGACGGACCACAGCCCGTACGAGGGGATGGAGGTCCTGGGATGGCCCGCCGTCACCATTGCCCGGGGCCGCTTGGTGGCCCGAGGCGGCGAGCCGGCCGACGTTGAACCGGGGTGGGGGAGGTTCGTGCCGCGGGGCCCTCGCTGACCGGCTAGAGCGAAGCGGGGGCCATGGCGCGGTTGAGCCGGCGGAGCTGGCGGAGCTCGGCCATCCGGAACAGCACCCACGCGGCAACGGCGATCGTGAGGGCCCAGATGCGCCAGCGCTCGTCCTCCAGCCGCTCCGTCACCGTCTCGGACCACTGGTCGGGGAGCCGTTGGGCGATCTCCTGCACGCGGCTCACGGTCTGGCGGGCCGCACGCTCCGCAGCCTTGCGCTGGCGGCGCTTGCGGGCCCGGCGGGCGATCAGCCAGACGCTTCCGCCGCCACCGGCGGCGGTGAGGCCCGTCAGCAGCGCGGTCCGGCGGCCGTTCGCGCTCGGCTCTTGCAGGGTTTCAGACATGGACATGGAATCCCTCCTGTCAGGCGGTCCCCGTACCCATACCCGCCCCCCGGCCGGCTAAGCGCCGGACCGGGCTGCTCGCTCAGACCTCGAGCGGGACCACCTCGAAGCGAACCGTGTCGACCAGCCCCCGGTCCGTGATCTTCAGCTCCGGGACCACCGACAGCGCCAGGAACGACATCGCCATGAACGGCGCGGGGATCTTCGCCCCGAGCACTCGAGAGGCCGCCTCCGTCCGGGTCACCGCGGCGGCGACCTCCTCGGCCGGGCGGTCGGAGAGCAGGCCGCCGATCGGGCACGGGACCTCTGCCAGCGGCCGTCCGTCCGCCACCGCCACCTGGCCGCCGCCGATCTCGGCGAGGCGATTGACCGCGGCGGCCATGTCCGCGTCGTCGACCCCGACCACGACCACGTTGTGGGCGTCGTGGGCATGCGTGGAAGCGAGGGCGCCGCGCTCCAGTCCGAAACCGTTGACGAACCCCACCCCGATCCTCCCGGTCTCGCGGT
Organism: Actinomycetota bacterium; assembly: GCA_005885025.1. Taxonomy (GTDB): domain Bacteria; phylum Actinomycetota; class UBA4738; order UBA4738; family UBA4738; genus AC-52. Next base: position 4,565 of record VAYC01000171.1, read on the forward strand.
GTCGCTCGACCACCGCGATCTTGGCCAGGTCACGGGCCGGGTCGGCCAGGGCCTGTCCGTCGCGGAGCGAGGGTTCGGCCACGAGCGACCGCGTCACGATCTGTCCCGCCTCCACCCCGATGACGCGGACGGGGCCGCCGGCTCGCACCGCGAAGTCCTTCGCGGAGAGGCGTCGAACACGAACGCTGCCCCGCATCCAATCCGGAGCGGCGACCTTCGGCACGTCGAGCACCCGGCCGTCGGCGGCGACCAGCCGCCCGCGCTTCCACACCCGAACGGGGCGGAAGCCTTCGACGTCGGGAACGGCGACAACGTCGGCGACATAGCCCGGGGCCACCGCACCGTGCTGGTAGAGCCGGTGGTAACGGGCCGCGAACAGCGTCGCCATCACGATCGCCCAGTACGGCCTGCAGCCGAGCGAAACCGCCTTCCGCATGACGTGATTGATGTGGCCCTCGGCGAGGAGTTGGTCCGGCTCACGATCGTCGGTGCACAGCAGGCAGTTGCCGGGGCTACTCCTGGACCAGCGGGAGCAGCGCCTCGAGGTTCCTCGCTGCCGATCCCTCCCGGATCATGATCCACATCCCGAGCCGTCGCTTCTCCAACGCTTCCTGGTACGTCGTGCATTCGTGGTCGCTGCGAACGCCGGCGGCCAGGTAGGCGTTCAACTCGCGCCCCGAAAGCCCCGGGGCGTGTCCGTCGATGTGCCCCGCCCCCCGCCGAAAGGCGGCCTCGATCTTGGCGAGGGCGTCGGCCCGGCCGGAAACCACGCCCGGGAAATCCATCATCTCGGCCACGCCGATGGCCCTGGGCTCCTCCTCCAGGAACTTCGCGATGTCTTCGGCCTCGATGGAGGCGCCGTTCGACTCGAACTGGCTGGCGGGGACGCACGAAGAAACCATCACGTAGTAATCGAGCGGGATCCGGTCGGCTGCCTGCAGGAGGGCCCGAACACCGTCGAGGCCGAACACGTTGGCGATCTCGTGAGGGTCGATGACGACCGTGGTCGTGCCGTGGGGGAGGGCAGCGCGGGCGAATTCGTCGACCATGAGCTTGGTCGACTCCAGATGCATGTGGCCGTCGATGAAGCCGGGAAGGAGGATGAGCCCGGTCGCGTCGAACGTCTCCTTGCCCTCGTAGCCCGGTCCGATGGCGGCCACGTACTCACCCGCCACGGCGATATCGGCGTCGAGGAATTCGCCCGTGAACACCGAGAGGACGCGTCCACCCTTGATGACCAGGTCCGCGGGTTGGTCGCCTCTGGCCACGGCCAAGCGGTGGGCCAGATCGGCCTGGAAGGCACCGCCGGTCGCTCCCGACATGTTGGCGTCGGAGTCTACCTGGCGACCCTTCGCGTTGCGGTGGGATGATGCGCCCAGTGACGGGGCCGCCGTGGATCAAACGGGAGGAATCTGCTCGTGCTGGCCCAGGAGCGCGCCGCCGCGGACGTGGCGGCCGGAAGGGGGGAGGCAATGGGAACCGAAGCCACCACGGGGCGTGAGGATGACCTGGACGAGAAGGCCGGAGCGTTCGTTGGGAGGCTTTTCGAGGCCGGCCTGGGCGGATTCGATCTCCTGACCGTCTACCTGGGAGATCGCCTTGGCCTGTACCGACAACTGGCGGAGAAGGGTTCGGGGACACCCGACGAGCTGGCTCGGAGAGCCGGGATCCATCCCCGGCGGTTTCCGGGATCCTGGAGGTGGACGACACCCAGAAGCCAGCGGACCAGCGACGATACTCGCTCCCGGCCGCGCATGCAGAGGCCTTGACCAAGCCGGACAGCCTGTTCTCCATCTCCCCAGTGGCGCGGGCCCTTGTTTCCGCAACCCAGGCGCTGCCCCAACTTCTGAGAGCCTTCCGGACCGGAGAAGGGGTGGCGTGGAGCGCCTACGGTTCCGACATGATCGAATCCCAGGGCGACTTCAACCGGCCCTGGCTTGTCAACCTGTTCGGCGCCGAGTTCCTGCCGGCCATCCCCGATGTCCACCAGCGTCTCCTCGCCGATCCCCCGGCCCGGGTGGTCGACGTGGCCTGCGGAGTGGGGTGGGCCGCCATCGCCATCGCCAAGTCCTACCCCAAGGTCAGTGTCGATGGCTTCGATCCGGATGAGTCCTCGATCGACGAAGCCCGCCGGCTGGCCAAGGAGTCCGGGGTGGACGACAGGGTTCGGTTCGAGGTTCGCGATGGGGAGGATGTCGGAAAGGAGGGGCCGTACGACCTGGCCGTGGTCGTCGAGGCCATCCACGATGTCTCTCGACCCGTCGAGATCCTGGCGGCGATCAGGGAGGGCCTGGCTCCATCCGGGGTGCTCCTGGTGGCGGACGAGCGGGTCGCCGACGCGTTCACTGCACCCGGAGACGATGTCGAGCGCTTCATGTACGCGGCGAGTGTTCTGGTGTGCCTCCCGGGTGGTCTCGCAGAGCAGCCCTCGGCTGCTACAGGGACGGTGATGCGCGCCGGCACCTTCCGGGATTACGCAACCAAGGCGGGGTTCCGGGACGTGGAGGTCCTTCCGTTCGAGCCAGGGTTCCTGCGGTTCTACCGGCTCACGCCCTGAACCGCTCCTCGGTCAAGCGGGGCCGCCCATGGTCAGGGCCATGAGCGCCTTGCCCGTGTGGAGTCGGTTCTCCGCCTCGTCGTAGACCACCGACTGCGGCCCGTCGATGACCTCGTCGGCGACCTCGTTCCCTCGGTCGGCCGGCAGGCAGTGCATGTACAGCGCTTCCGGCTTGGCCAAGCTCATCCGGCGTGCGTCGCAGATCCAGTCCTGGTACCGGCGGGAGGCGGCCAGCGCCGCCGACTCGTCCCGGAAGAGCTCGAGGTTGCCCCACGACTTGGGGTAGACCACGTCGGCGTCTTCGAACGCGGCGTCCATGTCGTCGGTGATGGAGATCGAACCGCCTCCTTCGGCCGCCGCCCGGTCCGCCTTCTTCAGGACCTCGGGCATGAGGTCCCATCCCCGCGGATGGGCCAGCACGACGTCCATGCCGAACCGGGGAAGGAGCGTACACAGCCCCTGGGGGACCGACAGCGGCTTTGCGTAAGAGGGCGCGTAGGCCCACGAGACGGCCACGCGCAGGCCCTTCAGGCCCTGGCCGCGGTGCTCCCGGATCGTCATTAGGTCTGCCAGCGTCTGCGTGGGGTGGTCGACGTCGCATTGAAGGTTGATCATGGGGACCTCGGCGTGACGGGCGATGTCCCGCATGTACGGGTTGCCCTCGTACGGGATGAGGTCGTGCCGGACGGCGATGCCGTGCCCGTAGCGAGACAGGATCACTCCCATATCCTTGGGACTATCGCCGTGGGCGACCTGGGTCTTCTCGGCGTCCAGGTAGTGGGCGTGCCCGCCGAGCTGCGTCATCCCGGCCTCGAACGCGTTGCGGGTTCGCGTCGACTTGTCGAGGAACAGCATGAAGAGGGTCTTGTCGGGCAAGAGGCGGTGCGGCTCGCCTCGCTTGAACTTCTCCTTCAGCTCGGACGCGAGGGACAGGGCCTCCTCGATCTCCTCCACCGACCAATCGATGGTCTCGATGAAGTCGCGCCCCGCCAGCGCCTGTCGCTCCACGCGGCGACTATCTCACAGCCTGTCGCTGCCTCCTGCTATGTTTCCTCGATGAGCTCTCCCTCACCAACGAGGGGGGAGACGTGAACCTGACGGTGACCCTGCTGAACACGTTCGTGGTGGTGGCGGTCGGAGCGATACTGACCTTCTTGACCAATGATCGCTTTCGGCTCCTTCGACGCGAGATGACCGAACTCAAGTCGGGCATCGCCCGGCTCGAGGCTCGCCTCGATGCTGGCATCGCCGCGGTTCGATCCGACATCGTCCAGGTCGCACTGGCCGTCGGCGCGAAAAGAGACGCGGCCCAGGGCTGAGGCTGCGTCCAGAACTACCCCTTCCCTCCTTCGCCACCCAACTCCTGCTGACCGGCGCCAAGGCCAACGTACTCGGGGATCGGCTTCGGTCCGGGTACTTCCGGTGAGGCCGGCCATGGCTGGCGCGCCCCAACCGGCCCGTTCAGCCCCACCAGGTCGTCCGGTTTGACCGGGATCCGGTTCAGGCCCTTGCCGGTGGCGTCCCGAAGAGCCGCGGCGATGGCGGCCGGCGCCACGATCGTGGAGGGTTCGCCCACGCCCTTCGCGCCGAAGGGAACGCCGGGCTCCGGCTGCTCGATCAGCTCGGAGACCAACGGCGGCATGTCGAGGATCGTCGGGATGAGGTAGTCGGTGAACGAGGCATTCTTCACCTGCCCGTCCTCGATCTGGATCTCCTCCATCAGCGCGAGTCCCAGGCCCTGCGCGGTTCCACCCTCGATCTGTCCGTAGACGTTCTGCGGGTTGATGGCCCGGCCGACGTCCTGAGCCGCCGCGATCTGCACCACTCGAACCAGCCCGAGGTCGGTATCGACGTCCACCACCGCCCGCTCTGCGGCAAACGCGAAGCTCACGTGGACGTCTCCTTGGCCTGATCCGTCGAGAGGCTCCGTCGGGCGATGGTGATGCGCTCGCGTCGCAGTGATCGGCGCGTCGAGGTAAGCCGCGAGATCGGCTGCTTGCACGGTGTGGCCGGCGCGCTGGTTCAATTCCTCCCTGACTGCCTGACAGGCGAGCTGGACGGCGCCGCCCGACATCATCGTCTGGCGGGATGCGGAGCTCGATCCCGCCGAGCCCACGGACGTGTCGCTCGGGTGAAGGATCACGTTCTCCACGCCCAGCTCCTCCCGGGCGATCTGAGCCAAGATCGTGTGGACGCCCTGCCCGACCTCGGCGGCCGCGCAGTGGACCTCGGCGACGGGAAGTCCGTCGGGGCCTCGGGAGAGCGTCACGCGGGCCTCGGCCGAATCGTCGAACCCCTCGCTGTACGCGATGTTCTTGAAGCCGACCGCGAATCCGGTACCCCGCACGATGGCTTCGCCGCGTCCCACGTTCCCGGCCACGCTGCCGGGAAGGGTCAGGGGGTCGCGCCTCGCTCCCTCGGGTTCCACCGGCGGGAAGGGAATCGCGGCGCAGCGTTCGATCACCTCTCGCACGGGCGCCGACCCCCTGATGACCTGGCCCGTCGGCAGCACCGATCCCGTCGAGATCGCGTTCCTCACACGGATCTCGATCGGGTCCATGCCGAGGGCTTTGGCCAGCTTGTCCATCTGCGCCTCGTAGGCGAAGCACGCCTGCACGGCTCCGAAACCGCGCATGGCCCCGCACGGCGGATTGTTCGTGTACACGCACGTGCCCTCGATGAGCGCGTTGGGGACCTCGTACGGACCGCAGGCGAACGTCGAGGCGTTACCGATCACAGCGGACGACGAGGATGCGTACGCTCCGCCATCGACGAGCAGGCGAGCATGCACGTTGACCAGCTTGCCGTCGCGGCTGGCCCCGTGCTTCATCCAGATCCGCGACGGATGCCGGTGAACGTGGCCGAAGAAGGATTCCTCGCGTCCGTAGGACATCTTCACCGGCCGCCCCGTGTACAGCGCCAGCATGCAGGCGTGGATCTGCATGTGGACGTCCTCGCGCGCCCCAAAGGCGCCTCCCACCCCGGCCAGGGAGATGCGCACCTTCTCCTCGGGCAGGCCCAGGCAGGGGGCGATCTGCTGGCGGTCCACGTGGAGCCACTGCGTCGAGACGTACAGGTCGACCCCGCCATCCTCGGCGGGCACGGCCAGCCCGGCCTCCGGTCCCAGCGGCGCCTGGTCCTGCATGCCGGTCTCGTAGTAGCCCTCCACCCATACGTCCGCCTGAGCATCGGGCTCGCCGTGGACGATGCGGACGTGGCGCAGCACGTTGCCGAAGTCGTGCACGTGCGGAGCCCCGGGCTCGAGCGCCACTTCCATGTCTACAACGGCCGGGAGAGTCTCGTAGTCAACGGCGATGCGGGCGGCGGCGCGCCGTGCCAGCTCGGGGTCGTCCGCCGCCACGATGGCGACCGGCTCCCCCTGATACCGGACTCTGTTCGATGCCATCACCGGCTGGTCCGCGAACTCGAGCCCGTAGGTCTTCTTGCCCGGCACGTCGCCGGCCAGCAACACGGCGTGAACGCCGGAGCTCGCCACCGCTTGAGCGATGTCGGTCGATCGTATGCGGGCGTTCGGATGCGGTGAGCGGAGCGTGTGCCCCCACAGC
>VAYC01000172.1 GCA_005885025.1 Actinomycetota bacterium
CCGATTGAGGCGGCACCGGGAGACGACGGCGTAGGCCGCGTCGGAGTCGCCCGCCAAAGCCAGCACGAGACGGCCGCCTCCGGGCGGCGCCTGCCTCCGCCACGTGGCCCCGCCATCGCTTGTCGCCCACAGCGCGGGCTCGAACGCCCATCCGTGGAGGTCATCGGCGAAGCGGACCTCAGTCACTCCCGTCGCCTCCTCCAACGTCAGTGGCGCACTCAGGGTCCCGATCTTCTTCCACGTCCCGCCGCCG